>SLMF01000318.1 GCA_007133715.1 Planctomycetaceae bacterium | reverse complement strand
TCAGTTCGACCTGTTGAAAGATCCGATCATGACCTTCGCGGATTTCCAATTCGCCCCCGCAGCACGGACAGGACTCCCAGTACAAATTGTGGATCTTGTCGATTAAGGCCTGGAAACCACCAAGAGCAATTTTGTGGCCCAATTGCCGCTGAGCTTCCCGCAGCCCGTCGACGGCCGTTCCGTTCGTTCCTTTTCGCATCGGTCGTCCTCCACTTCGAGTGCAGAATCGACCGCCAGTCTACCCAACCCCCGCTCCCGCTTCATGCGCGCTTGCCGAAAGCTCTCTCTATTCTAAATTGCGGCACGGGTCAAGAACCTCCCGCCCTCGGCAGAATGTGGTCAACACCGGCGTATCTTCTGCCCAGAGTGCTTCGTAGGGGTCTGAAAAATCGGCTGCGGGCAGTGCCACCACGGCCAGATCGGCTCGTTTTCCCGGTTCCAGGCTGCCCGTGAGGTGATCCCGTCCCAAGGCCCGGGCTGCGTCAAAAGTGCCCAGCCTGAGTACCTGCTCGGGTTCGACATCGGCGTGGTGGCGGGCAACCCACCGCATGGGGGCCAATAAACTGAGATCGGGCGACGAGGCGCGCGAATCGGTCCCCAGGGACAGCCGGACCCCGGCTGCCAGCATTTCCGCCACGGGATAACGGCCGTACCCGAAGTAAGCGTGGGTTCCCGGGCAATAGACCACGGACATGGTTTCGGCGTGTTGGGCCAGCACGTCCCATTCGTCGGGCAGCAGAAAATTTCCGTGGATGACCAGGGTTCGCGGAGCATGGGCCAGCAGTTCGAGATAATCGCGGGGGCGGATCCCACGCGGGAGGGTGCCCGGCACCCACGCTGCCAATTCCTCCAGTCGCTGGACGAACGGCCCGGCTGCCGACGCCAGGAGCTCCAACTCCTCCGGGCTCTCCGCCAAATGCATGGCGACGGGCACGCCCGCCTGCTTGGCCAAAGCGACGCAACGTTGCAGCAATTCCCAACTGACCGTATAGGGCGCATGGGGGCTCAGTCCTGGACGTCGCGTCGGGTGTCGGGTGCCTTGTTCGAGAAAAGCGACGGCTGTCTGGTAAGCGGCTTCCGCCCGCTGGTCGGCCAGTCCGATCAGTTCGCGAAACACCGTCACTTCGGGCTCGACCGCGGCGCCCGCCGCCGGCCACGGCTGTCGCGCGATATCGCCCACACAAGTCACCCCGGCTCGCAGGCATTCGGCCAGCCCCGCTTGCCGTGTTTCTTGCAGCCGAGCCGCTTCGCATTCGGCTTCCGCCGATTCGACCGACGCTCGCTGCGCCTGCACGATCTGCATGATCCAGTCGGGAAAGGACATGCCGGGCTGGCCAAACGGGGTTGCCAGATGGCTGAACTCCAGGTGCGTGTGCGGATTGACCAATCCGGGCAGAATTGCCGCACGCCCGGTGTCCCTTGGTTGGAACGGGCCCCGAGCGGGGCCCACGTAGATCAATTCCGAATCCTGCCACGCGACCACCCCGTTGCGAACGGGCGGGCGATTGCCGGGAAAGACCCAGTCGGCGCGGAGGGCGGAGATCGAGTTCCAGCGATCGGGCATAAAAACTCAGGGGGAAGCCTTGTCGGGCGTGGCATCGGGAGCGGTCCGATAGAGCCCGTGGGTTTCGATGTATTTTTCAACCGCCCGGGGGGTTTGATAACGAATACTGCGCCCGGCCCCAACCGCTTGACGAATCGCCGTGCTGCTCAGGTCCATCACCGGCATCTGGACTTGACTCTGCTGAATGAGAGCCAAGCGAGCGGGAGTCACGGCCCGTGCCAGCACCGACAGGTCGGGCTCCGGGGCCCCCAGACGATGAACGACGAGCGGGATCGCCAATTCGCACATCCGCTCGGGAGCCCGCCAGGTGGGGAAATCGCGGAGCGAATCGCCACCCATCAAAAAGAACAATTCGGACCCCGGCTGCTGTTGCTGGATCTGTTCCAGGGTGTCGACGGTGTAGCTTACACCACCGCGTTCGATTTCCAGCGGGGAGACGTAGAACGTCTGGGCACCGGCAGTTGCCAATTCGAGCATGGCAATTCGGTGCTCGGCCACGCTGAGCCTGCCGGCCGGCTTGTGCGGCGGCGCAGCGGCCGGTACGAACCAGACTTGGTCCAGACCGCACTGGTCGCGGCACATTTCGGCCAACAGCAAGTGGGCGAAATGAACCGGATCGAAGGAACCACCAAAAATACCGATTCGCATGAGACCTGTTCAACGGACGGTGAAGGCGAGAGCGGGCGACGAAGCCCCACGTCGGAAACCAGCGGTCGCGCCGGGCTCTGCTGCCCCGTATCCTACGCGAAGAAGCCGTTTTCTAACAGCCCGCTGGTTTCGACGCGTCTGCGGTTGTCGCCCGAGACCGACGGGGTGCATCAAGTTGGCCTTGACGCGTTCCCGCTTTGTTCAGTACGGTCCTCACCCCTTCTGTGTCGTGAGCGGATTTTGGGTAGGGGAGTGCGCCGGGACCGTCTGTTGAGTGCCCCCCCGGAGCGGCCCCAGTAGAACCGTACCGGGGGAGGACAGCTGTTGATTCGTCGCTCGCCGACAAGGACCGTGGTCCTGATGACCATTCTGCTGATGTCGGCAGGCGGCTGCGCTTCGTCCTACCTTTCGGTTCGGCGCGCGCCCCAGAACCCGCTGGCCGGGCCCCTGAACTTGGTATCGCGAGGGGGTGCCCGGCCGACAGGGCGCACCACGGATCTGCTGCGCCGTTACGATCTGGAGCAAATGCAACGGCAGGAACCCGAAGCGGCTCTCGAACAGCTGTTGTACGAACTCCAAGCCGAACCGAGCCTGGAGAAAACCTATGCCTATGCGGAGCTGTCCTACGTGCTGGGCAAGCGCCAGCAAGCTCGCGGTCGACAGGCCGAGGCATTGAAGCGATTCAGCGCGGCGGTGGCCCACGCGTACATGTATCTGTTTTCACCGCAATTCGACCCCTATCGTAATGCCTTCGATCCTCAATTTCGGCTGGCTTGCGATTTATACAATGCGGCTTTGGAAGACATGTTGCGCCTGGTTCAACAGCAGGGGCGTTTGCAACCCGGCGAGACGTACCAATTCGAGTGCGACGAACGGCGATTTCAGGTACGGATCGTTCCCCAGGGCAGTTTGCGGGCCGAGCAGTTCGCACGTTTCGAATTCGTGTCGGATTTCGAGGTGCGGGGGCTGTCCAACCGCCACGTTTCGTATGGTCTGGGAGTACCCCTGATCGGCGTTCGGCAGGAGCAAGGTCGGGAAGACCCGGCCAGCGGCTACTATCCGGCGGGGATGAGTTTTCCCGTAACTGCGGTGCTGCGCGCGGTCGAATACACGGGCACCGACGAACGGCAGCGAGTGACAATCCGTTGTGTGCTCGAATTGTACGATCCGCTGGGTACCGATGCGGTCGACTTCGCCGGTCGTTGGGTGCCTCTGGAAACCGATCTGACCACGCCGCTGGGTTACTATCTGGATGACCCCCATTTCCGTAGCAACCGGATCGCGACCTGGGGCCTGCTGGATCCGAACCGCACCAGCCAGTACCGCGGCCTGTACATGCTGGAGACGTTCGATCCGCACAAGATTCCGGTGCTGATGGTCCACGGGTTATGGTCCAGTCCAGAGACGTGGACCGAGATGATCAACGATTTGCGGAGTCTTCCGGAGATCCGGAACCGGTATCAATTCTGGACCTATTTGTATCCGACGGGCCAGCCGTTTTGGGTGAGTGCATCGCAACTGCGAGCGGACTTGACCGCATTCCGGGCCGCGGTCGATCCGGACAATCGCTGGCCGACTCTGGATCAAATGGTGCTGGTCGGACACAGCATGGGCGGACTGGTGTCTCGGATGCAGACTCTGGACAGCCGCGACGATTTTTGGCGGGTGCTCAGCGACCAGCCCTTCGATGCTTTGCAGACGGACCGGGAGACGCGGGAGCGGTTGGCCAGCCTGGTGTTCTTTCGGCCCAATCCTTCGATCCGTCGTGTGATCACGTTGGGAACGCCGCATCGGGGCAGCACCTACGCCAACGACTACACCCGCTGGCTTGGTCGAAAGTTGATTACATTGCCCACCGCGCTGGTCCAGACGCGGACCCAATTGGCTCGTGACAATCCGGGTCTGTTCCAGAACACGGAGATGCTGACGATTTCGACCAGTATCGATTCGCTGGCTCCCGACTCGCCGGTACTGCCCGTGCTGTTGCATTCACAACCGGCTCCTTGGGTGCGTTATCACAACATCGTCGGGGTGATATCGGATCGTCATTTCTTGAGCCGTTTTTCGGAAGCTGGCGACGGCGTGGTGTCGTTTGCCAGTGCCCGCCTGGAGCAGGCGGATTCGGAGATCGTGGTGGATGCGGATCACAGCCGCGTCCACCAGCATCCGCGCAGCATCCTGGAGGTCCGCCGGATCTTGCTGGAGCACGCGCAGGAGATGGAGCGGGCGACGGGGCGCTGGGCTGCGCACTCCGGCCCCCCGGCGGTCGCGGCCCAGCTGGCTCCAGCCCCTTCCCCAGCACGGGCTCCGGACGTCTTGCAAAGTCAACTGCCGCCGGTGCCCGAAGTCTGCCGTCAACCCGAGGGTTGCGAATCGCCTCCGTATTCGAATCAATAAACCCGTTCCCGGAGATCCCGCGCGCGGGCAGGTTTGTCGTAGAACGGATTTCAATCCGTTTCGCAGGAGCGGAATGAATTCCGCTCTACAAAGGGACAAACCAAGCCGCACGCGGTATACGTCTTTGCCGCGTCTTGTAAACCGCGTGCGTCCCGGGTTCCACAACGCTCGGGAACCGAAGGTGGCAACCGGCTCGTGGCGGCCCGGTTCAGGTTGCAGGCGGTCGCCCGGCCATGGTAGAATTGCCAGTGAATCGCGGTTCTTGAAGGTTGCCGCGGACGAAGTTGCTTGACCCCCAGACGCGAGGCGAAGACCCATGGCGGAGAAAACAGATCGGCGCTCTTTCCTCAATCAAGCTTGGCTGGGAGCGGCCGGGATCGGCGCTGCTTACGGCGCAGGGGTCCGGCAACCGCAAACGGCCCAGGCGGCGAACGCGGAACCCGCGTCCGCCGCAGACGACTCCGCCGACCAGAACTTGCCGACCGGCAAAATCGGCTCGGTGACCATGAGCCGCATGCTGATCGGCGGCAATCTGATCGGCGGCTGGGCCCACTCCCGAGACCTGATCTACGTCTCCCGACTGTTCCGCGAGTACAACACCGAAACCAAAGTCTTCGAAACCCTGGAATTGGCCGAAAGCTCGGGCATCGACACGATCCAGATCGATCCCGCCTGTTGCGACGTGGTCGAGAAGTACCAGAAACGCGGCGGCAAGATCCAAACCATGATCTGCATGACCCCGGATCCGAACGAAGACGCGATGCGGGAGCAGATCCAGCGTCTGATCGATTGGGGCGCCACGTTGCTGTATACCCATGGCGGTGTCGCCGATCGAATGACCATGACCAACCGCGTCGACGTACTGGCCCGGGCCGTCGAGTTGATCAAGGAGCAGGGCGTTCCCGCCGGCATTGGCAGCCACTCGCTGGAAACCCCGATCGCCTGCGAAAAACAGGGGGTGGGTGCCGAGTACTATGTCAAAACGTTCCATCTGGATCGCTACTGGTCCGCCACCCCCAAGGAGTACCGTGAGGAGTGGTGCTGGTACCGCGGGATGAGTGCGGAGCGGACGGGTTACCACGACAACATCTGGGACTTGGATTCGGACAGGACCACCGAGTTTTTTGCTTCGGTGGCCAAGCCCTGGGTCGCGTTCAAGGTGTTGGCGGCGGGGGCGCTGCCCCCGCACGTGGGGATCCTCTCCGCCTATCGAGCTGGAGCGGACTTTACGATCGTGGGGATGTTCGATTTCCAGGTGGCCCAAAATGTGGGACTTGCCCGGGATGCAATTCATCGCAGCCGTAATCGGTCGCGCCCGTGGTGCGCTTGATCACGATCTGCCACAGTGCCTTCGGCTCGGCCTCGCTTCGTTGCGGAAGAGGGGCGACTACAGGTCACCGTTCGTCCCCGCGTGCGGACGATTCTCCCTACTTTTTGCCATGACCCGCTTGAAGGGGTAAAAATGCAATTGGACTTGAGCCTGCCGACCCGAATCCTGTCCGGGGACGCCGGGCGGGGAGCCCCCCGCTCCCCTTGATTTTTCCGGGCAAACGTAGCTGGCATGTTCGAAACACGCAAACTTTCTAAAGTAATCCCCCGGATCGAATCGAAACATAAATTCGGAAGGTTTGTTCCACCACGTCACTCGGTTGTTCCGGGCGACAGTTCCACTGCG
>SLMF01000017.1 GCA_007133715.1 Planctomycetaceae bacterium | reverse complement strand
GTCCGACACGTCCGACACGTCCGACACGTCCGACACGTCCGACACGTCCGACACGTCCGACACGTCCGACACGTCCGACACCGTCCGACACGTCCGACACCGTCCGACAGGTCTGGACTTGTTTTTGATTTCCGTCCGTGTTGGGGGGTGGGATTCGGACCGCGGATGGTCAGAGGTTTCCGGATGTGTTAGAAATCGGGTTGGCGAAAGGGAGCGTGTCGTGTTGTTCGGCTCCGGAACGTCTCCACAACCTTTGTGAACCAGGAGCGCCCGAAATGACCAACGTTTTGCAGAACATCCCGTCGGTCAATGAACTGTTGGAACGTCCGCCGTTAAGGCAGCTGGTCGAGCGGGTCAGCCGCACGACGGTGGTGGGGGGAGTCCGCCATTTTCTGGACAATCTGCGCAGCGAGGTTCAGCAGGCGGCGGCGGATGTGGAATTGCCTTCGCCGGGCGAGTTGGCGGAGCGGATTGCGCAATGGATCACGGCGGACCAGACCCTGAATCTGCGGCCGGTGATCAACGCCACGGGGGTGTTGCTGCACACCGGACTGGGCCGAGCGCCACTGGCCGACGCGGCGGTGCAGGCTATGCAAGACATCGCGCGCGGGTACGCTTCGCTGGAAGTGGATGTGACCAGCGGTCAGCGGTCGGAGCGGCAGGCGGATGTCGCGCACCTGCTGCGACGGTTGACGGGTGCCGAGTCGGCGGTGGTGGTGAACAACAATGCGGGCGCGACGCTGCTGGCCTTGGCCGCTTTGGCTGGCGAGCGGGAGGTGATCGTATCACGGGGCGAGTTAGTTGAAATCGGGGGCAGTTTCCGGTTGCCGGACGTGATGCAGTTCAGCGGAGCCCGGTTGCGTGAGGTGGGTACGACCAACAAGACGCGACTGGCCGATTTCGCCGCGGCGATCGGACCTCAGACCGCCGCGCTGATGCGGGTTCATGCCAGCAACTATGCGATCGTCGGTTTTACGGAACGAGCGCCACTGGACGGTTTGGTCGAATTGGCGCACGGGAACAAGCTGCTGATGATCGACGACATTGGCTCGGGTGCCCTGCACGATTTCGCCGCCTACGGGTTGGGGGACGAGCCGGTGATTACGACCAGTCTGCGGGCGGGTGCGGATGTGGTGTTGTTCAGCGGCGACAAACTGTTGGGCGGTCCTCAATGCGGGATCCTGGTCGGTCGTGAGGAGCCGCTACGCCGGATCGCCCGCCACCCCCTGATGCGGGCGCTGCGGGTGGACAAACTGACGCTGGCCGCACTGATTGCCACCCTCCGGCTGCATCAGGACCGCGAGCGAGCCGAGCAGTCGATCCCGCTGTTGTCGCTGTTGAGCACCCCGCTGGCGAATTTACAGAACCGGGCCGAACGGCTGGCGCCTCAGCTGGCGGCGACGGCGGTGGTGGGTCAAGCCGAACCGTTTGCCGCCACGACCTTTGTCGGTGGCGGCAGTGTCCCGACCCAGGAGCTGCCCACTTGGTGTATCGCCATCTCCCCCGCCCATGGCTCGGTCGATGCACTGGCCCAATCGCTCCGCACCGGCCCGATCCCCGTTTTCGGGCGGATCCAGAAGGATCGCCTGCTGCTGGATTTGAAGACCCTGTTTCCACGTCAGGACATCGAGCTGGTCGAAGCGTTTCAACGGCTCGAGCCATCCCCTAAAGAAGTGGAAAATGACGCATCGTGATGCGAAATTGGGAGACAAACGGGGGTGCCCCCCTACCTTTTTTTGATTTGTGGATAAAACATCCTCGGGGCGCTGGCCGTGATGCCTGCGTGCGGCCGTCGCACTGCCCCCGTCAATTCACTACCGGCCGCACCCCATCCGATTTGTTGGAAGCAATTCGTTTTCGGTTCGAAACTAGCAGTTGACAAGGAGAGGAAAACGCATGAGTGTTCTGGTAGCGCAACCTGCCCCCGATTTCAAAGTCCAAGCCGTGATGCCGGACGGAACTTTCCAGGAAGTCAGTCTGTCCGACTATCGGGGCAAGTACGTCGTGTTGTTCTTCTACCCGTTGGATTTCACCTTTGTCTGCCCGACGGAGATCATCGCATTCTCCGATCGGAACCAGGAGTTTGAAGAACTGGGCGTGCAGGTGCTGGGGGCCTCGATCGATAGTCACTTTACGCATTTGGCCTGGAGAAACACCCCGCGAAGTAAGGGCGGCTTGGGCCAGATCGACTATCCCTTGCTCTCCGATTTGAGCAAGGAGTTGGGGCAGGCGTATGACGTGTTGCTTCCGGGCGGCCTGTGTCTCCGCGGGTTGTTCTTGATCGACAAGGAGGGCGTGGTCCGGCATCAGGTGGTCAACGATTTGCCGCTGGGCCGCAGTGTGGACGAGGCTTTGCGGATGGTCAAGGCGTTGCAGTATGTCGAAGAGCACGGGGAGGTCTGCCCGGCGAATTGGCAGGAGGGAGCGCGGACGATCAAGGCCACGCCGGAGGAGAGTCAGGCCTTTTTCAGTGCGGAGTACAGTGACAGCTAGTGCGGGACTTCGATTCCGCGGGCAGAGGAAGCAGCGCGCGTCCTGGCGGCGAATTACGCAAATCGGGTGGGGATATGGCGAAGCATGTTTGCTTCGATCACCCTTCCTTGTCGCCAGGGCGCGGGGTTCCGGCAGCGGTTGGACCGCTGCCACAATCCCCCGCTTCGGCGGGTGAACTCGTCAAAGATGGTTCTTGTCGGACATCCGGCACCTGACTCCGGTCAGTTTTTCGCCGCTAGCCGGTCCTAAAGGGTTCCTCGTCATGGTAAACTAGCCGTATCGCCTGCGTCTAACAGCAGGTTTATTCGGGGGGGGTCGGGAGCAACTTACGGTGGCCACGATTCTGATCGTCGACGACAACACGATTGACCGCAAGCTGGCGGCGGGCATTGTCGAGCGGGTGGGGATGGCGACCCGGCATGCCGAGCATGGCAAGCAGGCGGTGGAGATCCTCCGGACGGAGCCGCCGGACATCGTGCTGACCGACATGCAGATGCCCGAGATGGACGGTTTGGAGTTGGTGCGGTACATCAAGCGTCATCATCCGGCGATCCCGGTGATATTGATGACGGCGCATGGCAGCGAGGAGATCGCGGTCAAGGCCTTGCGGATTGGCGCCAGCAGCTACGTACCCAAGCAGATTTTGTCGCGGGAGCTGGCCGACACGATTCGGGACGTGTTGTCGGTGGTCACGGCCAAGCGTGACGAGCAGCAGGCGTTGGCCTGTTTGTCCGAGGCCCATCTGAATTTTATCTTGGACGTGCGGTATTCGGGGATCCACGAGCCGGTGGTGGGTTATTTGCAGGATCAGTTGCGGAATTGGCAGCTGTGTGACGACACGGATTTGATCCGGGTGGGCACGGCGTTGCACGAAGCGTTGGTCAACGCGATCGAGCATGGGAATCTGGAGTTACGTTCGGATCTTCGGGACCGTCCGGATGGTGCGTACCATGCGTTGGGCGAGCAGCGTCGGGAGATGCCGCCGTACCGGGACCGCCGGGTGTATGTGACGGCACACTTGACGCGGGAAGAAGCCTTGATCAAGATCCGGGACGAGGGTCCGGGATTTGATCCGCGGCGGTTACCGGATCCGACGGATCCGGAGAACATTGGCAAGATCAGCGGTCGGGGTTTGCTGTTAATCCGGACGTTTATGGATTTTGTGGGATTCAACGAGACGGGCAACGAGATCACGCTGGTAAAACGCCGCTCGTCACCGCCGGGGGAGGACTGACGCCGGCAGCAACCGTTTTCTCTAGGGGGGCATCCCATTCGGGTATTACGATGAACCGGCGCGAGGGGGTCACATTCTGGGCTTGGGTTCTTGCCTTGGCGGCATTTGGTCTGGATTTAGGGGATGTGTGGACCGGCACCTTTCGCATGGCGGGCGCGGCTTTGTACCCGGTGGCAGTCGCCTGGTCGTGTTTTTCCGGGAGCCCGCGGCAGAGTCTGATTTTCGCCGGTTTTTCCAGCTTGCTGGCCGCCTTGGCCTTGTCCGTAACGGCCTATTTGGGCGTGCCTGCTGAGGCGCCGCTGGCCGCCCTGCTGAATCGGGCCTTGGCCCTTGCCGCGATCTGGCTGGTGGCCGGGGTGGGCACCCGCTTTCATGGGGTGGTCTGCCGGTGCGAGGCGGCGGAGTCCGAGACGCGGCGGCTCCGCCAGCAGGTGGGCGAACTGGAAACCCATTTGGCAGAGACCGAGATCGCCCTGGCCAGTCAGGCTTCGGAGACGGCGACCCGTCTGGAAGCCATTGCCCGAGAGGGCGAGCGGGAGAGTGCTCAGCGCAAACGCAGCGAGCAGGCCCTCCGTGAATCCAAAGCGCAATACACGTCGCTGGTCGAAAGTCTGGCCTTGCACGTGATCCGCAAGGACGCGGACAGCCGCTTCACCTATGCCAGCCCCTCCTTCTGCCGACTGGTGAAAAAGTCGCTGGACGAGATCCGTGGCAAGACGGACTACGACCTCTTTCCGCAGGAACTGGCCGACAAGTACGTACATGACGACCAGCAGGTGATGCAGACCAAGCGGACGTTTGAGGACATCGAGGTCCATCAGAATCCACAGGGTCAGAAGCTGTATGTGCAGGTGATCAAGTCGCCGATCCTGGATGCGAAGGGCCAGGTGCGGGGAGTGCAGGGTTTGTTTTGGGATGTGACGGATCGCAAGGCGGCGGAGATCGGGATGCGTGAGAGCGAAGCTCGCAAGCGGGCGATTTTCGAAGCGGCCATCGACTGCATCCTGTTCATCGACACCGAGGGGCGGATTGTGGAATTCAATCGGGCCTCGGAAGAGACGTTCGGCTATCGTCGTGACGAAGTGATCGGTCGGCTGATGCCGGAGATCTTTGTGCCTGCCGCGTCCCGCCACCGGCTGCAGAAGAATCTGCTCCGTTATGCTGGCCAGGGCGAGATGGGGTCCATGTTGGGCAAGCGGCTCGAGACGCCCATGATCAAGCAGAACGGCCAGGAGTTCGTGGCGGAGATGGCCACGCAACCGATCCCGCTGACCGGCGGTTCCGCCGGTTTTGCCGTGTTCATCCGCGACATCACCCAGCGGAAGCAGGCGGAGGAGGCTCTCCGCCGGGCGAAGGAGTCGGCCGAGTCGGCCAGTCGTTCCAAGGGGGCCTTTTTGGCCAACATGAGCCATGAAATCCGCACCCCGATGAACGCCATCATCGGCATGACCGAGTTCGTGCTGGAAAGCGACCTGACTCGGGAGCAACGCGAGTACCTGGAAATGGTGGTTCAATCGAGCAACGCGTTGCTGAACCTGTTGAACGACGTGCTGGATTTTTCGAAGATCGAAGCGGGCAAGCTGCATTTGGAGGAGTTGCCCTTCGAGCTGCGGGCATGGTTGGAGGAGAGTCTGAAGTCACTGGCCTTCCGGGCTCGCCAGAAAAATCTGTACTGCCGCTGGGAGGTGGCTTCTGAGACGCCCGACCGCGTGCGGGGCGACCCGCATCGGCTGCACCAGATCCTGGTCAATCTGGTCAGCAATGCGATCAAGTTTACGGACACGGGGGGGATCACGATCCGAGTCCGCCCGGTTCGCCAGGCAGGGGACCAGGCGGTATTGTTGTTCGAGATCCGCGACACGGGGATCGGGATCCCGCCGGAGAAGTGCCAGACGGTCTTCGAGGAATTCGAGCAGGCGGACAATTCCACCCGCCGCCGTTTCGGCGGTACCGGTTTGGGCTTGTCGATCTGCTCCCGGATGGTAAGAATGATGCACGGTCGGATCCGAGTGAAGAGCAAGTTGGGTCAGGGCAGCGTATTTCAGTTCACAGCGCGTTTGGGCCTTGCGTCCGAGCAAGCGGCCGAGGCGGCTTCCTCTGCGACCGACCAGGCTCAGGGCTCCGCTTCGGCTGCGGCCGGCAGCACGCCGCTGAATATCCTGGTGGCCGAAGACAGCCCGATCAACCAGCGGTTGGCCGTCGGTCTGCTGGAGAAGCAGGGGCATCGCGTCGTGGTGGCCCACAACGGCCAGCAGGCGATCGACCAGTTCCAGAGCGGGCATTTCGACTTGATCCTGATGGATGTCCAGATGCCGGAGTTGGATGGATTCGAAGCCACCGCGGCCATTCGCGAACTGGAAGCCGGTGCCCATACGCCGATCATCGCCATGACCGCGCATGCCCTGAAGGGCGATCGCGAGCGGTGCTTGGCCGTGGGGATGGATGATTACTTGTCCAAACCGATCCGCTCGAAAAAATTGCATGAAATGATTGCTCGCTACGTTCCCCGCCCCAACCCCGTGGACTCCGCTTCCTGAAATGCCGCTTGTTGCTCACCGCGTCTATCTCGAAACCGTCGGCTGCCAGATGAATGTGCTGGAC
>SLMF01000225.1 GCA_007133715.1 Planctomycetaceae bacterium | reverse complement strand
GTTGGGCGAGTTCGCCTATCTGATCGGCGCCGATGCCAACCGCGACGGAGTGATCGACGCCGCGGACGTACAGATCCTGGGCGGCAACTTCGGCTTCATCGCCAACCGCCCGCCATCGGTCACCGAGACCGAGATACTAACGCATGAGGACCTCGAAGTCACGATTCCGCTGGACGATCTGGCCTTCGACCCCGAAGACGATCGGCTCTATTTCCGCATCGTGACCTCGGTGAACGGCACCGCGGCTCTGACGCTCGACGGTCGCGCGGTCCGTTTTTTCCCCGACCCGGGCTTCACCGGAACCGCCAGCTTCGACTTCCAGGCCGACGACGGCTTCAGCCAGTCGGACATCGTCACGATCACCGTGAATGTCAGCGATGCGCCGCTGGTCCGGCTTGACCTGGAACAAAGGTCGTTGCGGATGGACGTAGGCGAGTTGCAAACGCTGGCGGTGATTGGGGACTTTGCCGATCAGACGGGGGTGGTGTTGCCCGCCTCGTATCTGCAATTCGCTTCGACACAGCCCTCCGTAGCCCACGTTAGCTCCACCGGGCACGTGGGGGGGATCGCGGAGGGGACAGCCGTCGTGCTGGTTTCGGCCCGCGGTCTGCTGGCCGCCACGACGGCGACGGTTGGATTCCCTCATGAAGATCTGGACCAGTTCCTGTACGTTCGCGGGCTGGAAGTGTATCCCGGTGCACTGGCGCTGCCGGAGGATGGAACGCGGCAGTTGATCGTCAGTCTGGACAACCGAGTCGATCTGACTGCAGCCACTCGACGGACGGAGTACTTCGCCAGCAACAGCAATGTCGTTTCTGTGACGGCGGACGGACTGGTTACCGCACACAATCCCGGCGTCGCCACGATCACGGTTGTCAGTGGTCCGGCGGAATACGTCCTGCCGGTGCGGGTCGAGACGCCGCGAACGGAGCCGGCGCTGGTTGACGCCAACGGCGGCATGATCGTTGCGGCGGACGGTTCGCTTCTTGCGATTGGGCCGGGAGTATTCAACGAGCAGACGCTCGTCAGTCTGACGCCACTGAGCCAGGCGGATCTGCCGCTCGCGTTGCCCAATGCGTTCGAGTTCGTGGGTGCTTTTGAATTGGACCTGGGAACTGCCGCTCCGGAGCTGGCGGTCCAACTGGCGATCCCGGTCTCCGATGCCTTCAACCCCGGCGAGGTGATTCACTTCTTCCGCGCGGGTTATATCCCGGACGAGACGGGTGCTCTGCGGCAGATCTGGTGGCAGGACGACAGTGGCATTGTGGGCGAGGACGGCATGGCGCGCACCACGTCGCCGCCGTATCCCGGCATGGTGCAGTCGGGGGTTTACGTCGCAGGGCGGGCGCCGGACTGGGCAGCCGGCCAGATCCGCGGCAGCGTCCACCTGGGATCGGTGAACCCGGCCGGAGCGTACGCCATGGCATTCACCCCGCTGGGAGGCGGCGCGCCGATCGGCTTCGTCCTCGGATCCTCGATGCTTCAGTACCAGTTGACGCTGCCGGCCGAGCACGGCACCCTGGAGGTCGTGCAGATTCCGCCGATCGGCCTGCCGCGGATCACATCCACTGGCGTCGAAATCCAGCCGGGTCTGATCGCGACCTTCAATCCGGTGTTCGACGATGCGCCAACGGATGAGGATCCGCTCGCTCCGCCGCGGATCACGGGGATGTCGCTGATCGATCCCGACCACGGCCCGCTCGCCGAAGGGGCCGAAGACTGGGTCGAAGAGGCACTGCTGAACTCGGGCCACGGTCCACTATTGGTTATCTTTGGCGAGCGATTCACGATCGACAACCCCGACGCGCCGCTGTTAGAAGGGCAGACACTGGGGAGCGATCCGACCCAGCTTCAGGTTCAGTTTCGTCAAGGAAGCCAGACGTTTACTGCATCGCCACTACCGCACGGCAGCGGTTCCGGGATACTCTTTGTACCGGTCCCACGCGGGGTGATTCTGGGCCTGGCCGAGATCATCGTTACTCGGTTGAACCACGAGTTCACGTCGTTCTCGCCGGGGAACACGCAGTGGTCGGTTTCCGCTCGTGACAGCAACATCGCCCCGCAGCTAGTCGCCGACGGACGGTTCGTATTCAGCGCGATCCTGGGGGGCGCTGGAGCAGTTCATTGGTCGACTAACGAGCTGGCCGCACGCATCCCCCTCGGCGGCGACTCGCCCGACCTGTTGCGCAACGTACGGCACGTCGCTCTGACCGACGACGCAACGCGCCTGTACGTGCCGCTGCTGGGACCAAACGGACCGGCGGTCGCCGTGGTGGATGCGATCGTCCTGCGCGAGGTCGACGTGAATCCCGCCACCCAGACGACGGATCAGATCCTTCTTTCCCCCGACGCACTCCCGCAGGCGATTGCAATCCATCCGAACAACAGGTTCGCGTACGTGTCCGATGGCCGCTCGGCGCAAATTTACGTGATCGACATCGATTCGGCATCACCGACGTTTCACCAGTGGATCGCTACCATCTCGGTGGATCCGGGTGCTCCGGGCCTGTCGCTGCGCGGAGTGGACATCAGCGCCGATGGCAGGCGGTTGTACGCGGCGGCAACCCGCTCGTCCATATTCCAGCGCCAGGGGGAACACGGCTTCATCCTGGTGGTCGATACCGACCCGCAAAGCCCGACGCTTCACCGGCACATCGGCAGCATTGCCATCAGCGGACGCGATCCGCAGGGCGTCACCGCGACGAGCGATCCCGACTTGATCCTGTTTGCCAATCGCCAGCCCGATTCCGTAGGCGTGGGCGTGATCCGAGCGCTGGGCGACACGAGCTGGCAGGTCGCCAACGAGTACAGCATCATGTTCCCCGACTTCCGGCACTACTTGAACGTGAACGATGCGCACGACATCGCCGTGTTACCAGACATGTCCTACGCATTCGTCGCGGGCTTTAACCGGCAGGTGATGACCGATCCCAATTTCCCCGCGTCAGGCAATACCTCGCGCGACCCGTTCCTCGGTGGCGGCGGAAACATCGGTGTAATCCGCGATCCCTTGGGACCAAACCCGCAGGTGGTCGGCGCCACCCGGCCGATCCCCTTCTCATTCCCGCAAGGCATATCGTTGTCGCCCGACGGCAGATACTTGTACGGTGCGTACACGGGCATCGGGGCGGTCTTCATCTGGGACGTGGCGGAACTGATCGCTGCGGTGAACGATCCGGCCAATGCCGCCCGTTTGCACCTGGACCCGCTGGAGGACCTGAACCCGGCAGTCGTGGTCCGCGCCGATTTCCAGTTCATCGATGGCGTTTTTCAAGTGCCTCCCGGATCGAACCAAGGGCCGATCGGCATCGGCCGTGTCCGCGGAATGGCCGCCCCGGCGCGATTCAATCCGCCGCTGCTGGACACGTCTCTGTTCTTCCCGGAAGTGCGGCTCGGACAGCAGGTGGAGCTGCCGTACTCGATCAGCAACCACGGTGGCCAGTTCGCGGAGACGGACCAATGGACCGAGCAGTTGTGGCTCGTGCAGAAGTCGCAGAGCGGGGAAGTCCTGTGGGAAAACCTGAGTTGGTCGGAGACATTCGACGCTGCAGGTGTCCGAACTCCGCAGATCACCACTCCGGCCCTTGCGGGGAACGTCTCGACATTCGGTGCGGGCACCATCACCGTGGACATGGTCAAGCACGGTCTGGTGTGGGAGGTGCGCGGGATCGGCTTGCCAGGCGGGGATCGGTTGTTAGCCTCGGCCCCGGCTGCGTGGAAGCTCCCGGAACTTGCCGCCACCCAACTGGTGTCTCCCGACCTGGAACGGATCATCAGCGGCGACGAACTCGATTTAGTCTATACCGTCAGCAACATCGGCGATGCACCGGTCATGGATGGCCAGCCGCAAGGGACAGCTTTTCGGTGGGTCGAGCAGGTGTGGATCGCAACCGGTCGCGACATTTGGCGCACGCCGGATCCACTCAACGGCGTGTGGCGTCACCGCATCGCGGAGATCCATGTCGACGCAGCCATCGGCGTGTTGACGGTCCGCGAGTATTCGCTTGATGGCACCCAAACCGTCAGCACGCACGAAGGGAACTTCGATCTGGCGCCGGGCGACGCGGTGCATCGCACCATCCAACCGGACCTGCGGAACCTTGTACTCCCCGAGGGGGTGGCGTTTGAAGATTTGAACTGGGTCGTGCTGGTCGATTGGCCTCTGGGGCAGGCGACGGTGGATCCGGAGCTTTCCGATCCCGGCGTCATCTTGGAGAAGAACGAAGTCGGCCGCCAGGGGGATTACAATGCGTTCGGGTTCCCGGTACGGCAGATCGATCTGGATCCGCTGCGGATCCTGGGGAACTTCGAATACAACGCAAGCCGCCAGCGGTTCGAGGGGGATGGGACAATTCTAATCGGGCTCAAGCCGGACGACGGCGAGAGCTTCACCGCCCTGGTCACGCTGGAAGGCACGCTCTGGTACACCGAGGAGAAGATCGTCGGCCGCGGCTTGGTGATCCCGCATTCCGAGCACTTCGCGGGCCTGCACGAACAACACGTCTTCCACGCAGTGCCGATCGAGTTCGAAATCGAAGTCGGGGAAGCAAAGGCCGTGGTAAAGCGGTATAGGGAAAACCGGGCGTGGCTGCAGCTAACAACTGCCGAGACGTTGCTCGGGGACGTGAGCGTGGATTTCAAGTTAAATGAATTCACGTTCGTCCAACCGGCACAGGGGACCACGGCAGACGGACAAATCCAGTTGCGGGGCAGCGTCGTCCTGCCGTTTACGCTGGTCGACAATCCGGCCAACTTCCTCAAGGCCGCTTTGACCGACAACCATTACCTCATCGTGACCCAGGAGGGCATCGATTGGGCTGGCGGGAAGCTGCCATTGCCCTCCGTACAGTTCAAAAAATTCGGTTTGAAAGTGAAGGCCGAGTCGATGTCGCTGGAGTACATCGGTCACCCATCGGCACTGGCGGCGATCAACGAATCGAAACCGCTGGTCCGAATTCGTGGCCAGTTGTCGCTGGACGGTATTTCGAAGGTCCTCAAGCTGTCTCGCATCGACAAAATCGAAGCTGATTTCAAGCCTGACCCCGGCGGTGACGACGCCTTTCTACAATTCGGCGGAAACGGTTTCAGAATTCAGGGAACGATATCCACGGAAGGCGAAATCACAATCGTCCCCAAGTGGAGCTTGAAGGAAGTCGGGCTGACCTTCGGCGCGGGGGCCGCCTGGGGGGCCAAGATCAAAATCGGAACGCCCATCGGCGACCTCGAAGGGGAACTCGGATTCATCGATGTCGAGGGCGAGGCCATCCTGAACTTGATCGGCGCCGACTACACGGTCCCCGTGCCGGGACGGCCGATCGGCACGACGTCGCTGTTCTTCCAGAGCGTCGGTGGGACCCTCGAAAACTTCCGCAAAGCCGCCGAAGATCCTTTAACACTGGACGGCAGGATCGGCTTGACGGTCGGCCCCAGAGTCGAAGAACTGACTGTCCCGCTGCCGCAGTGGGCCGGTGGATCAATGGCTTTCGAAAGCTTTGCCGCCCTCGACTTCGAAGGCTCCGTCAACAAGCACCGCGTCAAGGGCACCGCCGAAGTGGCGTTGATCAACCCGAAACTCGCCAAGTTGACCGGCACAGCCGAAGCCAATTGGAATGAACTCTTCGTTTCCTACGATGGGGCGATCAGCCTGTTCGACGGCCTCGTGCAGGGCAGCAGCAGCTTCAGGGTCTCAGCCGGCGGCAATGCCCCGCTAACCGTCAACGCCTCCGGCTCCGCACAGGTCGTCCTTCCCGGATGGCTCCCCATCGGCGCAGGCACGACTCTGGCAACGGCCGGTTACATGTTCCAATATAGCCACGACGGTGATTTCTCCAACGACTTCGTCATGGCCTATGGACCAGTGATGGGGATTCCGGTCGGCTTCCGCGTTGATTTCGACGGCAACTTCGAATTCCTCGGCCCGCGATCGATTCCTCAAACAAACAGTTTCGACATCGAACCGGACACCCCCTGGGTCATGCTCACCGTCGATTGGGATCATCCGTCCGAAGATGTACAGGTCCAAATCCACCGGCCCGACGGCACCATTGTGCCCGAAGAGGATTTCGCCAATCACGACGGGATCAGTCTCATCGATGAATTCACTACGGCGACGCAGCGCACCGTGCGCATCGACGATCCCGAAGCCGGCGTGTGGGACATCCAGGTGGTCGATGATGTCGGTCTGGGAGAGATCCGCCAAGCCGCCTTTCGCGACGCCGGCGCTCCACCGACCGTCGAACTGACCACGCTCGACGTCGATACCGTCGAAACGGAGGTTGTACTCGAATACGCCGCAACGTTCGAACCCGACTCGAACCCGCTCGTAGCGCTGTTCTTC
>SLMF01000300.1 GCA_007133715.1 Planctomycetaceae bacterium | reverse complement strand
CTGATCGAACCGAACGATTTGGTGATGCTGGAATACACCCCTGGGGAGATGATGATGAATCTGATGATCAGCAACCTGAATGTATCCTTGTCGCTGAACAGCCTCTGGAATTAGGCGGGGGGTGCCGGTGGGGCGTCTCGTTCGAGCCCGCCGGGTATCGGCCCTCGGATGTCTGCACCTCGGCGACTAAATCGGTACACCGTTCCAGCGAATAAAGGCCTCCATGGCGTAGTATTCGGGGAGTCCGATGCGATTATAGCGGTTGGCGGTCTCTTGGTTTCGGTCTTCCGCGCGCTGCCAGAACTCGCGCGGGTCGGAACCGGGGAATAGCGCTTCGTCCTTTTGGCTTTCGTGCATAAAGATGGCGGATCGTTTGAGCATCAGGTCGCGAGGGCTGAGCGGCACCGCGATTTCGATTTCGTCCAGCGCGTATTCCTGCCAGGCACCGCGGTACAGGAGCACTTCGGGAACGGTCCCTCCGGCTTGGCGAATCTGTTCCAGAGCTTCGCAAATGGCTTGCGCACACACGCGATGGGTGCCGTGGGGGTCGGACAAATCGCCTGCCATGTAGATCTGTTCGGGGGTCAAACGCTCGATGAACTCGCGGACCAGACGGATGTCGTCCTCGCTGAGCGGGTGTTTGATCACCGTACCGGTGCGGTAGAACGGCATATCGAGGAAGTGGAGGTTGTCTTCTCCGACGCCCACCTCCCAAGCCGCCGCCTTGGCCTCGCTCCACCGGATCAAGCTCTTGATCTTGCGGACCGAATCCGCGTCGGGATCGCCCGGTGTTTTGCGGGTGGCCGCGTCCAGAACGGCCCTTTCCACCGCTTCCGATTTATCGCAGTCGATGCCGAACAATCGATTGTATTCGGTGACCATATTGGCGATCCGCTGGGCATCATGATCAAACACGGCGATGTTGCCGCTGGTCATATAGGCGATATGCACGTCATGCTCATCCGCGACCAGCCGGATCAATGTCCCCCCCATGCTGATGACATCATCATCCGGATGCGGGCTGAAGCACAGCACCCGGCTTGGCTTTTTACCACCCGGATGGTACTCGATTGTGTCCATCATCCAGCGGAAGACCCGGTGGGCCAGTCGCTGAGCGGGACCGTGCTGTCGCAGCAGCTGATGCAGCTGGTTGTCGCGGAAGTCGCCGTCGTCCAGTTTCAAGAGGGCTTTGCCGGTCTGTTCACAGAGCCAGAGTACGGCGCGTTTGATACGTTCTTTGGGCCAGCTGACGGGCCCGAGCAGCCAGGGGGTGGATTCGGCGGTCAGTTCACTGGCGGCGGCGGTGTCGACCAACGCGGTCGCGTCGGGATGCGATTGCAACAGGCTGGCGGGACAGCGGGGCGTGACGTTCTCTTCGGCCAGGTTGCGGACGACCAGGGCTTTGTGTTCGCCCAGGGCCATCAGGAGGACATGCCGGGCTTCGAGAATGGTACCCAAGCCCATCGTGATTGCGTGGGTTGGCACATTGGTTTCGCCGAAGAAGATACTGGCAGCAGCCCTTCGGGTGGCGGGGTCCAGCGTGCGGAGACGGGTCCGTCCCTTGGGCTCGCTGAACGGTTCGTTGAAGCCCAGTCGCCCGTTGCTGCCCACCTCCAGCAGCATCAGATCGATCCCCCCGGCGGCCAGGATTTGGGATTCGTACCGCTGACAGTCCTGATTGACCGCCTCCTCATGCGCCGTGCCGTCTGGAATGTGGATGTTTTCGCGGGGGATATTGACGTGGGCCAGCAGATGTTCGCGCATCCAGCGATGGTGACTTTGCAACCGATGCGGCTCGAGCCCGTAGTATTCGTCCAGGTTGAAGGTGATCACCTGGGAAAAATCCAGGTTTTCCTCCTGGTGCAGCCGAATCAATTCGCGGTAGACCCCGACCGCCGTCGATCCGGCGATCAGCCCCAAGACGGCGGGACGGCCCTGAGCGTTGCATTGCCGGATCATCTCCGCCACCCGGTGCGCAACATGGCGTGCTAGATTCTCGCCCGAAGAAAACACCCAACAGGGCACGCGGGTGCTCGGCACCCAACGCCGCTCCCGCTCATACGGTAGTGTGGACATCGTAACCTTGTAACATAAGTTGGCGGGCCCGCTCGATCGCCGACAGCCATTGCTGCTCCAATTCCGGCGACCAGTGCTGACCATGAAACTGGCGCATGGCCGCAACCATCGATTTGATCCATTTCGCATAGCTTTCCCGGGGGATCTTCATGCCATGATGACGGGTTCCCAGGTACTGCAGGTATTGCTCGATGGCCGGCGTGGGTTCGGTGAAGTTCCGCTCGATAACCATTAGGGTGGTGGTCAAGAGGACCCTCTGGCGAGCGAAATCCACGTTTTGAAAAAAAGGACGAACTTCCGGATACTCCTCCAAGAAACGCTCGTAGAACAGGCCGGCAAGCTGGTCTTTGGCCTGCAGAATGAATTGGAGGCTGTCGTGAATGTCCATGGGATCGTGCTCGCTCTACCAGAATCCTCCGCATGGTAGCACAACGCAGCAGAGCCTGCCAGATCCAGTGCCCGGCACCGCAGTCAAATCACTTGCCCGGTGTTGGCAAGCGGGCGGAAGCTCCTACAATCAGGGACGCGAACCGGGAACGCGCCCGCCCGCCACGTCGCAGGCACTGCAGCCAAGCCGCCCACCGGCAGATCACGAACCGCGGTTGCAGGCGAGTGCCGCTGGAAGATCATCCCAGACAGGGGTTTTTTGCCACTTGATTGGCAAGTGCCGGCGGAAATCGGCCTCCCGTATCGGGTGAAGTGGCTCGTGACCCGACGCTTGATGACTGTTTCCCTTTCCCTCTTTCGGATGATGGATCGCCGAGATGTGTGACCAGCCGTTCGTTCACCTGCATTGCCACAGCCATTTCAGCCTCCTGGACGGGGCCGGCTCGATCCCCAAACTGGTCGAACGGGCGCGGGTCCAGGGCATGAATGCCCTGGCCTTGACCGATCATGGCAATCTGCACGGTGCGTTGGAGTTTTACCGGCGAGCCCGTGCTGCCGAGATCAAGCCCATCATCGGATACGAAGCGTACATCGCGCCGGGGGATCGGCGGAAAAAAAATGCCAGCAGCATGAAGGAAGCCAGTTACCATCTGACGCTGCTGGCTCAGAATCGCACCGGGTTTCGGAACCTGGTCAAGATGGCCTCGGCCGCCTATTTGGAGGGTTTTTATTTCAAGCCGCGAATCGACAAGCAGTTGCTGGAAGCGCATCACGAGGGGATTGTCTGTTTGAGTGGTTGTGTGTCCAGCGAGTTCAATCGAGCGCTGCTGCGTGGGCACGGGGGCGAGGAGCATTTGGCTCAGGCGATGGAGGTAGCGGGCTGGTTCGAGCGGCTGTTTGGCGAGCGTTATTTTCTCGAGGTCATGAACAACGGGGTCGAGGTCCAGCGGCTGGCCTTGGAGGGTTCGGTCGAGGTGTCGAAGAAGATGGGGATTCCTCTGGTGGCGACCAGCGACTGCCATTATGTGGACCCGGAGGATGCGGAAGCTCAGGACGTGATGTTGTGCATCAACACGGGCAAATTCCGCACCGACACCAGCCGGATGCGGATGGATGGCAACCAGTATTTTTTACGGAGTCCAGAGGAGATGTATCGGGCATTTCCCGGGTTGGAGGATGCGGTTGCGCGGAGCCAACAGATTGCCGATTCGGTCGATTTGGACCTGGAGTTGGGCAAGCGTCATTTTCCGCTGTATTCGCCCTTGCCCGCGGGCCAGACGGCGGATCAGTTCCTGCGTCAGTTGTGCGAGGAAGGTTTGCGGGAGCGTTACGCGGGGGACGAGGAAATGATGCCGGGCGGGGACCTGTCGCGGCAGGTGCGAGAGCGACTCGAGCGGGAATTGGGGGTGATCAATCAGTTGGGTTTCCCGAATTATTTTTTGATTGTGTGGGATTTCGTGCGGGAGGCCCGGCGATTGGAGGTGCCGACGACGGCGCGTGGCAGCGGGGTCGGTGCCCTGGTGTGTTATGCCTTGTACCTGAGCCACGTCTGCCCGATGCGCTACGACTTGCTGTTCGAGCGGTTTCTGGACGAGAATCGGATCGAAGCGCCGGATATCGACATTGATTTCTGCAAAGAGCGGCGGGCGGACATCATGCGGTATGTCAAGGACAAGTACGGCGAAGACAACGTGGCGCAGATCGGCACCTTTGGCACCCTGGCGGCTCGGGCGGCAATCAAGGATGTGGGGCGGGCGTTGGGGATCCCGCTGGGACGCGTCAATGAAGTCACGGCCATGGTTCCCGAGCAGCTGCACATCACGTTGGACAAAGCGTTGGAGATCAGCGAGGATCTTCGCAAGACGTACGAGAGCGATGGCGAGATCCGCGAACTGCTCGATCTGGCTCGCAAGATCGAGGGGCTGGCCCGCAACGTGGGTACGCATGCGGCGGCTGTGGTGATCGCCGACAAACCGCTGACCGAATACGTTCCCCTGGCTCGCATCACGGGCAAAGAGGACATCATCACGCAATGGTCGATGAACGATGTGGAAGCGGCCGGGTTGTTGAAGATGGATTTCCTCGGCCTGCGGAACTTGACGATCTTGCGCAAGACGGTGGACCTGGTCCAGCAGACGACGGGGCGCCGCATCGATCCGCAGCGGTTTCCGCTGGACGATGTGGCCACCTTCGCCCTGCTGCAGCGGGGCGAGACCAAAGGCGTATTCCAGCTGGAGAGCGGCGGCATCCGCGACTTGCTGCAGAAGATGAAGCCGGACCAGTTCTCCGACATCATTGCCACCAACGCCCTGTATCGGCCGGGGCCTCTGGAAGGCGGCATGGTCGACGACTATGTGGCGGTCAAACACGGCCGCAAACAGCCCGAGTACAAACACCCGGTGCTGCAAGAGGTGTTGGCCGAGACCAATGGCGTGATGGTTTACCAGGAACAGGTGATGCGCATCCTGAACCGGCTGGGTGGGATCGAATTGGCCAAAGCCTACACGTGCATCAAGGCGATCAGCAAGAAGAAGGAGGCGTTGATCGAGGCGAATCACGAGAAGTTTGTCGAGGGGTCGACGGCCAATGGCTTGGGAGCCAAGGACGCGGAAGAGATTTGGGGCTTGATTGTCAAGTTCGCGGGATACGGCTTCAACAAATCGCACAGCACAGCCTACGCGTTGATCGCTTACCAGACCGCCTATCTGAAGACGCATTATCCGGTCGAGTTCATGGCGGCTTTGCTCTCGGGTGATATTCCCGGCCGGAACTTCAAGCGGAAGGACAGTCTGGTGGAACACCTGGAGGATTGCGAGCGGATGGGGATCGAGGTGGTACTGCCGGATGTGAACCATTCGGACGTGGATTTTTCGGTAGGGGACGGCAAGATCTATTTTGCCCTGTCCGCGATTCGGGGCTGTGGCGGCGGGGCGGCGGAGGCGATTGTCACTGCGCGGCGTAAAGAGGGCCCGTTTGCGGATCTGTTCGATTTTTGCGAACGTGTCGACGCCTCGGCTTGCAACCGGGCGACGATCGAGACCTTGATCAAGGCGGGCACGATGGATGACTTTGCCCCCCGCCGCTCGCAGTTGCTGGCCGTGGTGGATCGCGCCCTGCAGTCGGGTGCCTCCGCGCTGGCGGACCGCCGCCGCGGGCAGAAGAGCTTGTTCGGCGAACTGGAGCAGGCGGAAGCGAAGGAGACGGTCCCCTTGCCGGATATCCCCGAGCTGCCGGAACGCGAACGTTTGACCCTGGAGAAGGAGGTCCTGGGGTTTTATCGTTCGAGCCATCCCCTGGCCGAATTCGAATCACTGCTCACCCAGTTCTGTACCCACTCGACCGCCCAAATCCCGGACTTGGCGGATCGCACCGAAGTGATTCTGGGCGGGATGCTCTCCGCCATCAAACTGGCACACGTCAAAAGGGTCCGCGCGGGGTCCACCGCCACCAAATACGCGAACTTCGATCTCGAAGATCGCGACGGCGCGATCCGCTGTATCCTCTGGCCGGAAGACTTCCTCACCTATGGCGAATTGGTCCAAGCCGATGCGGTGCTGGCGGTTCGCGGTTCGATCGATCGACGGGGCGGCAGCCAAGAGGCGAATCTGATCGTGAACGAGCTGATCCCGCTGGACCAGCTGGACACACGCTACACCACGGGTTTGACCGTCTCCTTGGAAGAACGCGATACGGACAGCGGCACCCTGAAGTTGTTGCATGAGATCGTCCGCGGCTATCCCGGCCGGTGCGAGCTTTGTTTCCTGTTTTGCATGGCGGATGGGAGCCGAGTCCAATTGAGATCGCGGAGGTTGCGCATCGCGGTGGAGCCGGAGTTGCGGCGGCGGATCGACGAATTACTGGGCCCCGGGCATGTGCGG
>SLMF01000665.1 GCA_007133715.1 Planctomycetaceae bacterium | reverse complement strand
TCAGTACGACGTTCTTGTTGATGATCCTACGTCCGTCGGGCAGGAGTGCCCAACCTACGGGGAGACGCAGCAAGCAACTTCCGGCCTTGGTGGCCTATCAATTGTGATTTGCGGCACTAGTCAAGCTGCTACGGCTCGCGCGCCGCGCAGCGCGGCAGCCGCGACGGCCAGGGACGCTCGATGCGGCGGCCATCCAGGGTGAACTCGACAGGCGGGACGATGTTCCCCTCGCCATCACGCGGAAGACGGCTTTCCATCGTGGGGAACTCGTCCTGACGGTACGAACGGTTCACCAGCGGCGCCGTCCGCATGCGAGGACGGTACGGCGACTGCCCGTACACGCACTCGATGGTAATGTCGGACGGCGGGTAGTTCGACCGCCGAAACAACGGGTGGTCCGGATCGGGATCGTCCATCTCGCGCACCTCACGCTCGCCGCGGTAGGGAGCCAGCGTATCGACCCAAAGGATCAGCGTCAGCAGGTCGTTGGGCTCCATCTTCACGTCGTAGTGCTCGCCACTGCCGGCAATTTCCACCAGCTGGCTTCGGTAGGAAAGGGTGGAAAGTGGCGGTACGGTCAGGTAATCGACCGGGCGCCACGGTGCCTGCTGGGCGATGACCGTGCCGGCAATGCCGTGCGTGTCGCGCCGGGCGGGGAAGTCCCCGTTACGGGTGGCGCCGGCGCCCAGGGTGAGCGTCACGTACGGCTCGCGGAAGATGCCGAACGCGCCGGGCCGGAGCGTCAGGTCGAGCGTCTCGCGCCCCTCGCCGTCGCCCTGGTGGCACGCGCCGCAGTATTTGTCGAGCAAGGGCTGAATATCGCGCTCGTAGCCGAGGCTCCGCTCGGGGCCCCACGGGTACGGGGCAATTTGCGCCGGGGTGGTGGCCAGCGAGGCCGATATGGCTAGCTCGGCGGCCGGCGTGCGGCTGTGCTGCTCGTGGCAGCCGACGCACCCTCGCACCTCGCCCGGCATCAGGTTCGTGAACGACCGCATCGTGTGCAGCGCGCGGTGCGCTTCATCGACAATCTGGAAGTGCAACGCGATGTTCGGCGGGGCCTGAAAGTACACCGACCCGTCGGAATGGATCGGTACGGTGCCCAACACCCGCTTGATGCCGTCGTTGACCGTCAGCGACATGGGCGGGCCGGCATGCATGTGCGGACGGCCGGTGGGATTGTCGGTATCCTGGATCTTCTTGCCCAGCGTGAACGTGGTGTTGTCAAGGTTGATGACCCGCAGGTATCGGCCCTTCTGCCGCAGTTCGTCGGCCCGGGGAACGCCCTGGAAAATGTCGGTACTGAACAGCACGCCGGGCTCAACCGGGTTCCACGCCTGCTGCGGGCCCGGCCAGACGACGCGGTCGGGCAGCACGGGCGGCGCCGGCCGCGGGCGAATCGGCATGCCGTACAGAATGTGGTAAGCTCCCTCGTATATCAGCTCCCGATTGCCGTATACGTCCATCAGGAATAGCTTGAACCGGCTGGCATTGGTTCGCGTCTGGTAGATTTGCCTGGGCATGTCGCGCCGAATCGACACGAGGAACAGTTCCTCGCTGAGCGGATAAGGCGACTTGTATCCGCCATACACGCCCGAGGTGTGGTGCCGGTCGGTCTCCATCTGCTCGGCGGGGCCGTTGCCCACCTCGATCCACGGCAGTTCCTGCGTCACCTTGGTAAGCCCGTCGGGATAGTTGAATCCCTTGGTGAAGTCGAGGATTCCCACGCCGCCCCAGTACACCTCGTGGTGGCCGTGCGCGGCGAACATCACCCGCCGACTGCCAGGGATGGGCCGGGCCTCCATGAGCAGGTCGGGCCAGTAGCTCTGGTTGCCCCAGAACACACTCGTGCCGGTGCCGTCAGGGTTGACCGTCCACAGACTTTGGATGTGAAACAGATCCTTGTCGGTGTATTCCCAGCGGGTGTAGAGGATGCGGCCGTCGGGCATCAAGGCCGGGGTGTACTCCGGCTCGCCACCGCCGCTGAGAATGTAAATGTTCCGGCCGTCAGCGTCACAACGGGCCAGCAGCGTGCTCGGATGCCCCACCACGCACCGCGCGTAACTGTTGCCCCGCGTGGTCATGAACGCGATGCCGCCGTCGGGCAGGTAGATCGGGTCCATGTCGTCGTAATCGGCGCGGGTCAGCTGCCGCAAGCCGGTGCCGTCGACGCCCACCTCGTACAAATTGAACGTCCGTTCGTCGGCCGGGCGGAAGCCGAACAGCACGCGGCGGCCGTCAAAGGAAACATCAGGCCGCCAGTGCCAGCCCGGCCCCAGCGACTCGCCCAGCTTCCGCACCTCGCCGCCCGGGTGCAGCCCGTCGAGCACCAGCAGCCGAACGCAATTCAATTGTGCCTGCGGGTACGAGCGGTGCATCGACTCGTGCGGGTAGCGCTCGGGAACGTCGATGAACACCACTTGGGAGAAATCGACCGCCGGGTGGGCGAACATGATCTGCCGCTTCAAACGCCGCACGTCAAGGTACAACGCACTTGCCTCCAACGACTCGGCCCGCACGCCCGCCAGCTTCGCCTCGATCGCCTCCAGCCGGGCCAGTTCCCGACTCAGCTCCGGCGGTTCGGGCAGCGTTTGCCAGCGGGCGGCCATTTCGCGGGCCCAGCCGATCTCCTCGGCTGCCCGCTCGCCCAACGCCTTCCCCTCGGCTTGGTATAGCCATTCGTCCGCCAATAACTCCTCGGCTTCGCCAGGGCTGAGCGTGCGGGTTTCCGGCTCCTCCAGGCCCAGCCGCACGGTGCGGGGCAAGAGGGAATCGTCGCCCCCCAACATTCCCCACGGCTGCATGCCCATCGCGCCGAGGACGTGGGCCGGCTGCCAGTGGCGGTCGTCGAAGTCGGGCTCGGCAAAACACTCGGCCGCCGTGGCCGTCATCCGCCAGGAGCCGTCAGAGTGGAGTTCGGCCACGCCGCCCGACCCGTCGTGGTGAACGCGCACGGCCATCAACAAACCGCCCATCGCCCCCCAGCTTACGCCCTTGACGGCCAGCACGTTCTTGCCCTCCCGCAGCAGCCGGCCAATGTCGTACCGCTCGACAACCGCCCAACCAGTGCCAGCCGGGTTGTGGTCGGACCCGACCAGCGTGCCGTTGACGTAGAAGTCGTAGTTGTTGTCGACCGTCATCAGAGCGACGCCCGAAATGGGCTTGCCCGGCAGATCGAATGCCTTGCGCAAATAACAGGTGAAATTCCCTTCGTTGCCCGTGTGCGCCCGATCCCAAATCCATTCCGCCTTCGACAGCCGGGGAGCGAGACCCGAACTGCCCGCCAGCTGGCCTCGCACCACAGGCGCGGCGGCGAACCAGGCGAAACCGAAAGCGACAGTTGCGGTGGCAAGGAGAGCGAGCCGTATACGGTGGAAAACACAGGTTGCGCTCATGGAGAGCTCCTTGGGGTCGTTGGGTCTCAGGCAGGCCTCCTTGTTGCGATTCTCCGTCTGTAGCTGCAAACACCAGGAAAATGGCAAGCCGGACGATTTCGTTTCAAGCGACTTCTGCGTAGACACGGTACGCCCACGTCACCGAGGCCAGCAGCCCGACTGCCGGCATCGGGCCTAGTTTACCAGATACTTGCTCCCAAAAACAAGAAGACGAAATATGCGGTAAAAATAAAGTTCTTAGTTCTTAGTTCGTGGTTCTTAGTTATCGCTGCGTGAAACTATGGAGCCGTGAGTGACAGGGGACGTGAGAGTGACAGGGGACACCCAGCTTTTGCTTTTGAATTAACTCTTTTAGGTTACTGGTGCAACACCAAGAGAGCCGATTTGTCGATGAGTGCCCCCCGCTGCAACCCCAAGGCCTTCTCCAAATTGCCCCCGATTCGAAAGGCTGGCTGTCCCCTTGCCCGGCCTCCCCTTGCCCGGCCCCCAGCCAACCAATGAACAATGACCAATTCCCCCAACTGCATGTATGCTGCGCAAACGCCATACCCAGAACGACCGTCATAGCCATCACAATTAGCACAATCGTTTAAGTCGAACGCGTCCCGGCTCCGAATGATATGCCTAGCGGGTTCATCGGCGAATTCGGCGTTACCGGTATGTGGGGAGACCCAACTTGCTCGGGCAGTATCTGACGAATCAACGACGGTCATTCGGGTGGATTTTCCCCACTGGGGCGGTCCTGGTGGTGCTCCTTGCCGGATGCCATCGCACGCACTACCGCGAACGTGCGGATCGCGACGCGTATCGGTTGATCGACGAAAAGACCCAGCATCCGCATGCAGAACTGCCCGAGTTCTCGATCGAACCCGATCCCCGCTCGCGAATGTTCAATCCGAACGACCCAGATCGAGAGCCCATGCCGCCGGACGATCCCGAGTCCCATCGACTCATGCAGCGAGTGGATGGCAAAAAGGGATATCCCCATTGGGACCAGGACGGATACACCCCCTACGTGGAGAATCCGGACTGGTTTGCTTACCTCCCGCTGGACGAAGAAGGGGTCCTGGTTCTGGACAGCGCCCGCGCGGTGCAGCTGGCTCTGCTGCATTCGCGGGAATACCAGCAGCAGTTGGAGAACCTGTATGTATCGGCACTGCAGGTCAGTTTCGAGCGTTTCCGCTTTGATACCCAGTTTTTTGGTGGTTACAATGTAGACTATCGGGTGGATGGCCCGGAGCGGAATCCGGCGGCGGGACCGCAGAGTGTCTTGACGGCGTCCACCGTACCCAGCTGGCAGGCTCGCCGTCTGTTTGCCACGGGTTCCGAGATGGTGGTGGGTTTTGCGAATTCGCTGGTTTGGCAGTTTTCGGGACCCAACAGCTATTCTTCGAACACCGTGATCGATCTGACGTTGGTCCAACCGTTGCTGCGGGGTGCTGGTCGAGCAAGGGTGTTGGAAGGTTTGACTCAATCGGAGCGGGAATTGCTGGCGGAGGTCCGCCAATTGGAACGTTTTCGCCGGGCGTTTTATGTCGAGATCATGACGGGCCGGAGCGCCGGTCCGCAAGGTTTTCAGGCCGCCGCCGGTCAGACAGGCGGTTTTGTCGGGTTGCTGCAGACCCAGCAACAGATCCGAAACCAGCTGGACAACCTGAATTCGCTCCGCTCGAATTACTTCCGTTTGCTCGTCTCGCTGGAAGAACTGCTGGCGATGATTCCGGAGCAGAGTGAGAGCATCGTGCGTCAGCGTCTGCAGGTGGCGCAGGCGCGTTCGGCCTTGTTGAATGCGGAGAGCCGTTATCTGGTGGCTCAGACCAATTATCAGCGTTCGCTGGATTCTTTCAAAATGACGCTGGGTCTCCCACCGGAACTGGTGGTTCGGCTAGACGACCCGATGCTGGAGCAATTCAGTCTGATCGATCCTTCTTTCCGTCCGATTCAGGATCGGGTCAGCGATTTACAGCGGGAGGTGGGGGCCGTCTTATTGGAACTCTTGCCTCAGCAGGAGCGGCCGCTGGTCTGGGATCAGGACACGGCCGACCGTTTCACGGCCTTGGCGGAGCTGCTGGACGAGGTGAAGGTGATCCGCCAGCAACTGATGGAAGGCGAGGAGGCTCAGATCGTACGTGCCCAGCGGGATGGTTTGCGTTTGGCAGCCAAGCTGGAGGTGGGTTTACAGACGGCGCGTGGCGAGGCGGAGGCGGCAGGCGAGTCCCGTGTGGCTGCGGCTCGGGTCGAGGATCTCGCGTTGCTGCGGGCGATTCTGGAGCGGATCGAGGAGGAACCGCGATGGTTCGAGCGGCTGACCGGTTTCAACGCACTCCGCGACGCCCTCGGCGGTATTGATCGGGCGCGCCAGCAACTGGCTCGCGGGCTGATCGACCTGCGCTGGATGGCCACTTCGGTGAATCCGCTGATCCGGGAACTGTATCAGTTGGAGGCGGCGGCCATCGACGTGTTGGAAACGGTGCCCCCCGAGGAACGACCGGCGGCGATTGCCGAGCTGGATGCCCAACTGCTAATCCAGCGGCAGCAGGTGACCGACGAACTGGAGGCGATTCTGGACGACGAGCCTTGGCTGGGCGCGCTCGAAGCCTGGCGGGTCAGCGCCGAGGAACTCGAGTTGATTGTCGACGATCCGGCTGTCAGTCTGCGGCGTTGGAAGCGGTTGTTCGCCCAGTTCATCGATTCGATGATCGCGCTGCCCGGCCGTCTGAATACCTTGATGGATCGGTTGGAAGATTATCAAGGGCGGATCGACACGCTGTTGGCCCTCGGCGACCAACTCGAACCTGCCGAACTGGCGGCCCGATTCCGCCAAGACATCTCGCCTGCCATCCCCCAAGAACTGGTCGATCTGTCCGAGATGGTGGTCTCGTTTTCGCTGATGCAGGCCCGCAATCGGGCGGAGACGGTCGAGTTGGTTCCGGTCGACCTGCATCCGGC
>SLMF01000529.1 GCA_007133715.1 Planctomycetaceae bacterium | reverse complement strand
TGCCGTCAGGGGCTGATTGAGGGGAAGCGGGGTTACCGGGGCGGTTTTGTGTTGGCGCGACCGGCGGAGCAGATCAGTTTGTTGGAGGTAGCCGAGGCGGTGGAAGGGGACGCCTGGTTACCGCGATGTTTGTTGGGTTTGGCGGATTGTTCGCCCCACCAGGAATGCCCGGCACACGCGTTTTGGGTGGTTGAACGGCAGCGGATCGAGGACAAGTTGCGGGCGACCACGGTGGCGGACATTGCCACGTTTGCTCGGCAGCGAGGTCTGGTGGGTTTGCGGGAGTTTTTTCGCACACCTCCGGAGGGTGCCCATGAGTGAGCGGGACGATTGGGCCATTGTCGGGCGCGAGTCCGACCGGACCAGGCCGCGGAGAGTTCTCCGGGCGGTTAACATTTGAATACCCGACGGGGGGGTTAAGTATGTCATTGGAACATTCGTCGAGCGGGATGGTTGGCTCACCGCAGGAGCCGGTAGCGGGAGGCTGTGGCGGCTGCCGAACGGATGATTGTCCGTTGAGCACGGCGGTGGCGGCGCCGGATATGCGGGGTGGTCGGCTGGCATGGGCCTCGCTGGCCGTTTTTATTGGGCCGTTGTTGCTAGCGGTGGCGGGCGCGATCGGGTTCGGTCCGACGGTAGAGGGCCAGTTATTTGGCGCGGCGAGCGGGCTGGTGTTGGGGGGGCTTGTGGGCGGTTTGGTGGTCATCGTGCTGGCCCGGAAGGACGTGGGATGAGTCTGTTTGGCGGTTGGTCCGGTTCGCGGGGATCGTTTTTCGGGGGAATTCACCCTCCGGAGCACAAGCAACGGACGGCGGAGGAACCGATCGAGGTAGTACCGACGCCGGCGGAGGTGCGGATCTCGTTGCTTCAGCATTTGGGGGCGGTATGCGACCCGCTGATCAAGCCGCGTGAGGAAGTGCACTTGGGCGCGGAGATCGGTCGATCGGAGAAGTTCATTTCGGCGCCCGTCCATGCCAGCATTTCGGGGACGGCGATGCGGGCCACGGTGGCGACGCTTCCCAACGGTCGGCACGTGCCGGTGATTCCGATACGTGCGTATGAAACGCAGCCGCTGGCGGATCGTGCGTTGTACGATGCGATGTTGGGGGGTAGTTGGCCGCTGGGCGAGGCGGAGCAATTCGAGCCGGGAGAGATCGTGGAGTCGGCCCGCGAGGCGGGTCTGGTGGGCATGGGGGGAGCTGCTTTCCCCACGTTTGTCAAGCTGATGCGTCAGGCGGATCAGCCGGTGGACACGGTGCTGGTGAACGGTTGCGAGTGCGAGCCGTTTTTGACGGCCGATTATCGGATGATGGTCGAGGCGCCGCAGGCGATTGTGGCGGGCGGGCTGTTGGTTCGTCGCGCGTTAGGTGCCCAGCGGGTGCTGTTGTGTATCGAAGACAACAAGCCGTTGGCGGTTCGGGCGTTGCGAGAGCAGCAGGGTCCGGGCATCGAGGTAGTGGTTTTGCAGACCAAGTATCCCCAGGGAGGTGAGCGGCAGTTAGTGCAGGCGGCCACGGGTCGCGTGATGCCGGGCGGGGGTTTACCGATGCGGGTGGGCGTAGCCGTGTTGAACATTTCGACCGTTGCCGCTTTGGCGGCGGCCGTGTATCGGGGTCGGCCGCTGACGCATCGGGTGGTTACCGTTTCGGGGGGTGGTATTCGGCAGGCCAAGAACCTGCTGGCCCCGGTGGGCACGTCGTATCGCGAGTTGATTCGACTTTGCGGCGGGCTGACGCCGGATGCGGCTCGGGTGATCGCTGGCGGCCCGATGATGGGTTTCAGTTTTGCCGCCGACGACGAGGTAGCGGACAAGATTCCGATTCCGATTACCAAGGGCACCAGCGGTCTGACCGTACTGACGCGGCGGGAGATCCAGCAAGCGGAGCAGACAGCTTGTTTGCGTTGCGGCCGGTGCGTGGACGTCTGTCCGATGCGTTTGGTGCCGACGCGGCTGGCTTTAGCCACGCGTGCGAACCGGGTTTCGCTGCTGCAGCGTTATCACATTGGCTCGTGCGTTGAATGCGGCTGCTGCGCCTATGCCTGTCCTGCCAGCATTCCGCTGGTTCAATTGATTCGAGTGGGCAAGATCCAGTTTCAGAACCCATGATAGGTACGGGGACGAGTTGATGGGTTTGGCAACCGGCGATTTAGGCACGCGCGAAGTCGCATCCCGATCTGGCGGTTTGGACGCCACGACTCGGCTGGGGGTACAGATAGCCCCTTCGCCGCATCTATCGGACACGTGGTTTACGACTCAGCGGCTGATGGGCGAGGTGCTGATCGCGTTGATGCCGGTAATTGTGATGGCGGTGTTGGTATTTCGCTGGAACGCGGTCCGTCAGATCAGTTTATGTGTATTGGCCTGTTTGGCGGCGGAGGCGATCTTTGCGCGTTTTCGGGGTCGCCCGGCCCCGTTGCACGATTTGTCGGCGACCCTGACGGGTTTGATTTTGGCCCTGTCGTTACCGTGGAGTTCTCCGTGGTACGTTCCGGTTTTGGGATCGGTGGTGGCCATTGGATTAGGCAAGGCGGCTTTTGGCGGGTTGGGCTGCAACCTCTTCAATCCGGCGATGGTGGGCCGGGCCTTTGTGATGTTGGCCTTTGCCCGCGAAATGGGGGCCTCGGCCTATGTGCTGCTGGATTCCGAATTGTCCGTAGTCACGCGAGCCACCCCGCTGTCCTTGGCCAAGCAATTTGCGGCGGATCTGGCTGCCGGGCGGGTCACGGCGGGTGAGGCCCAGGTGCAAATGGAGATGGCCGAGAGCATTTGGGCCCTGCTGATCGGGCAATTGAACGGCTCGCTGGGTGAAACCAGCGCCGTGGCGATCTTGTTCGGCGGCGCCTACTTGCTGATCCGCCGCGTGATCTCCTGGGAAATCCCGGTCGGGATCCTGCTGGTCTCCTTCCTGTTTGTCGAGTTGGGTCACGTATTCGAGTTGACGCTGCTGGGACCGCTGCAGCATCTGATCACGGGTTCCCTGTTATTCAGTGCTTTTTTCATTGCCACCGATCCGGTGACCAGCCCCTTGACCAGCAAGGGCCGGTTGTTTTTCGGCATGGGCATCGGGTTCTTGCTGGTGGTGATCCGTTTATTCAGCAGTTACCCGGAGGGGGTGATGTTTGCGGTGTTGTTGATGAACGCGACGGTTCCACTCTTGAATCGCTGGACGGTCCCGCAGCCGCTGGGCGGACCGGTGCCGGCAAAGGCGGGGGTATGACGAACAGCAGAAAGATCAGGGGTTATCTGCAACAGGCCTGGCTGGTGCTGCTGCTGGCGGGCGCTTACGGAGGCGCGTTGGCGGGTGTGCAAATGACACTGGCCCCGCGGATTGCGGAAAACCGTCGGCGAGAGACCTACCAGACCATTCCGCAGCTGGTTCCGGGAGCGGATCGGGAGCGAACGGTCGAGTTATGGATCTCGGATCGGGAGGGCAACCCGGCGCGTGTTTACCGCACGCATGATGCGGAGGGTCGGCATAACGGCTGGGTGTTACCGGCCAGTGGCCCGGGTTTTGCCGACGACATCGGGTTGCTGATCGGTTTGGATGCGTCCTTGAAAAAGCTGACCGGGATGTATGTTTTGGATCAACGCGAGACGCCCGGATTGGGCGACTACATCCGGGACGCGGATTTCCGGCGGCAGTTTCAGGGCCACGCGGCGGATACGCCGATCGAAGCGGTCAAGAGTGATCCGCAGGAGCAGCAGATTGTGGTGTTATCGGGCGCGACGGTTTCGTCCAGCAGTGTATGCCGGATCATCAACACGGCGATTGCCCGGATGCGGGGCCCGTTGTTGCAGTCCCAGGCGGCGGCGTCGGCGGCGGGCGGGGACGCGAGGGAGCAGGAGTTGTAACTGGGGCAATGTTGGCGGGGCCGGTGAGGGCGTCCCCGCTTGCCGGGCGACGGCAGAAAGGCGAGTTACAGGATGCCAGACGGACCTACGGCGAGTGAGCGGTTCCTGAACGGAATCCTCCCGGAGAACCCGGTTTACCGCCAGTTGCTGGGGATGTGCCCGGTGCTGGCGGTGACGGCGGCGATGCTTCCGGCCCTGACCATGGCGGCGGCCACGGCGTTCGTGCTGATCTCGGCCAATGTGATCATCAGCCTGATCCGGGGGCAATTGCGGCCGCATTTGCGGATCCTGGTGTTTACGCTGACGATCGCCACGTTTGTCACGATTGCGGACCGTTTTTTGGCGGCCTATTTGTACGAGATGAGCAAGGTTTTGGGGCCCTATGTCCCCTTGATCATCGTCAACTGTCTGATCATTTCGCGGTGCGAGATCTGTGCGTCGAAGCAAACGGTGCGGGTTGCCGTCGCGGACGCGGTGGGAATGAGTTTGGGATTCACGTTGGCCTTGGTCAGTATTGCGACGGTGCGTGAGGTTTTGGGATCGGGCACTTGGTTGGGTCTGCGGGTGCTTCCGGAAGCCTGGCCGAACTGGGGGATTATGGTATTGCCGCCGGGAGCGTTTCTGGTGTTGGGGCTGTTGCTGGCGGGGGTGGAATGGTGGGGGCAGTGGCGAGCCGAGCGGGCGGCTCTGGCGGTCGCTTCGGTATCGCGGAGTTTGCAGGGCCAGTCGGGCGGGGCTGCCCGGGAGGAGGAGGCAAGCTCATGGAAAGCCTGACGCTGTTGGTGCAGATTTTTGTGAGTGCGGCGATCATCAACAACTTTGTGCTGCACTATTTCGTGGGTATCTGCCCCTTTTTAGGGGTCTCGCGGCGAGTGGACATGGCCTTTGGGATGGGGTGTGCGGTGACCTTCGTGATTTCGATCGCGGCCCTGTTGAGTTGGACGTTCACGTATTATTTGTTGCGGCCGGACGCGCCCTTGCCGGCCTGGCTGTGGCAACGAGCTGGGGGGGACCCGTCTGTCGCGATCGATTTGTCGGTGCTCAGCTACATCATGTACATCTTTGTGATTGCCTCGTCGGTGCAATTTGTCGAGATGTACGTGCGGAAATTTGCTCCGAAGCTGCACAAGTCGTTTGGAGTTTTTCTGCCGTTGATCACCACCAATTGTGCAATTTTGTTTGCCTGTTTGATCATTTTGCGGAATCTGCAGGATCCAGCCCAGTTATGGGGTCCGGCGGAAGCGTTGACGTTGGCATTGGGTGGTGGTGTCGGATTTACGTTGGCCATTTGTCTGATGGCGGGGATTCGGGAAGAGCTGGAATTGTGCGACGTCCCGCGGCCGCTGCGGGGAGCCGGGATCACGCTGCTGGTGGCCGGGATCCTGGCGATGGCCGTGATGGGCTTTGCGGGCGTGGATCAGAACTTGCAGAACGTGATTGACGCGTTTTTTAACTGAGAGGAAACCGGAAGCATGGCAACGGCTGCCTTCACCCTGATTCTCGGTGCTGCCGCGCTGCTGCTGCTGGCGGTGGCGATGGCTTGTGTGCTGGGGTGGGCCAATCAGGCTTTCGAGGTGGAGGTCGATCCTCAGGTGGAAACGCTGAACGACGCCCTGCCGGGTGCCAATTGCGGCGGTTGTGGCTATGTAGGTTGTCGCGAGTATGCCGAGGCGGTGGCGGCGGGTCGCGCGGCCGTGACCCTGTGTGCGCCGGGCGGCACGAGTTGTGCCCAGCAGTTGGCGGCGATCATGGGAACCGAGGTCACGCCCTCGTACCCGTACCGCGCGGTGGTTCACTGTGCGGCCCGCAGCGATCAGCGGCTGCCGGTCCCCAAGCCGGAGTATATGGGCGAGCTGACCTGCACCGCCGCCAATCTGGTATCCGGCTTTCAAGGCTGTACTTATGGCTGTCTGGGTTTGGGCGATTGTGTCCGCGCGTGTGACTACGACGCGATCCACACGGTGGAGGGCTTGGCGACGGTGGACTACGACGCCTGTATCGGCTGCAAAGCCTGTGCGGCGGCGTGTCCTCGGAACATCATTTCCATGGTGCCGTTCAAGGCCGAGCGGATGCTGGTGGTGGCCTGTTCCAACCGGGATACGGGCCCGGCGGTCAAGGCGGTATGCCCGGTCGGCTGCATTTCCTGCTCGCTGTGCGCCAAGAAAAGCGATCGAATGCAGATGGATAACGGCTTGCCGGTCATCGACTACGAGCGTTACGAAGACGAATGCGCCTTTGCCGATTCGATCAAGAAATGCCGTCGTGAAAGCTTGGTGTTTGTGGGTAAACCACGCATGGAGGAGCTAGAACAGGTTGCCGATGAAGAGCTACCGGCGCGGATCGAAGCCGCATTTCACACCACTGTGGATGAAACCGACTGGCGAGGTTGAGCTATCCGCTTGGTGTGGCAGCGGTTTTCATACCGGTCGGGGGAGCTAAGCCGGCCACCCGAGATAAGAGCAAGCCGGGGGAAAACCGGGGCGGAGCTGT
>SLMF01000548.1 GCA_007133715.1 Planctomycetaceae bacterium | reverse complement strand
TGAGTACAGGGGGGGAGAAGACGTGCCAAGACTCAGCATATTCACCGTGAGACTCGTGCAATCACGCGCGGGCAGTCACGTGCCAATCTCTTCCGCGCGCGGTATAAGTTCCTGTGGTAAAAAATGCGTGACTGCCGACCGGCGTCAGCCTTTCGGAAGTCTGCCGAAAACAACCACAGCCCGCTACTCCCGCGTGGTCACCTGCACATCCTGAAACATGAACAGGTTGTCACTCAACCGCAGCGGCTTGCCGCTGGCCGTGGTCACGTTCCTCAGAATGACTTCCTCGGTTTTGACGTACGGGAACTCCTCGACGTAGGAATCGTCGGTCAGGCGAGGATTGAAGTTCGCAAAAATGGTCGGGCCCCGGTAGTTCTCGGGATGATTCGTGTCGTCGATGTGCAGCGTGTCGATGAGGATGCGTTCCGGCATGTAGCAGGTGTAGCCGAAATCGTGCTGGCCGGAATACGACCCGCCGATCAAGCTGGCGCTGGCGCGTCTGCCGCCTGAAGGCACGAAAACACAGTTGCGGATCACGAACTCTCCCTGCCACGTACTGCCGTAGTCGGACCGCAGATTGATCAAGGTCCTCCCGTAGATCGTGGAGTCCTCCACCGTGAACACCCCGCTGCCGATGGCATTGATGCCTTGATGCCCCAAGGTCGAATTGCGGATGGTGGCATTGACCACGCCCATGTGCGCGTCGAAGCGGGAGAAGGTGCAATTGTCGAACACCAGGTTCTTGCAGTAGTTGGAACCCATAATCCCCCAATACTGCCGATCGTTGATGTCGTTGGTCTGGCTGCAGTTGCGGAAGGTCACGTTCAGGGCCCGGTTCAGCGAGATGTCGTAGCTGCCCATCGAGACGGGGACCCCCGCCGCGCCGATGGTCCGGTAGGTCTTGCGTCCGGTCAGGATCGTGTTTTGGACGGTGACGTCGGCGCAGTTGGCGATATTGAGGAAGCCGCCGTAGGGCGCGCCCTGGTCGCCTTCGCCCGTGACGTGGTGTTCCAATCCCTCCACCAGCACGCGGGAACGCCGGATCGCAATGCCCCGGCTGTAGTAGGTGTACCGCGATTCGGCCCGGTTCGCGATGGTGGTGAAATTCCCCCCAGTCAGAGTCAGTTTCTCCTCGTCCAGCGGATAGGCCGTGATGCTCGTGATCCGGTCGAAATCCCAGATAATCGGGGTATCGCTGTCCACGTTGCCGTCTTTGTCTACGAGAAAGATGTCCGTCTGCGGGGCGCCCTGGTTGCGGTTCGGTCCATATCGGATATAGCGCCTTACATGGGAGTTCGTGACGCTGATCAGACAGGTTTCGGGCAAGGAGACGTCGATCTGCTGTTGATTCCTCTTCAGGGAAGAGATCCCCTCCGGTTTGAGCGGTTGCAGGCGGGAACTGACCAGGAAGACAGGCGAGTTTCGGTTCTCGACGTCGGTATCGTCAATCAGGAAGGCGGCTGAGCCGAAATCGGTATCGGTTTGGATGACTGCCGTGCGGTCTTTTCCGCTGATGTAGTACGTGGTCCCGTCGTCGGCTCTCACCGGCAGGCCGTGCTGGTTGGCGAAGGCATGGGCCGCCGCGATGGCGTCGATATCATCGGTTTCGCCGTCGCCCGCGGCGCCAAAATCACCATAACGGACCACCTCTTGCGCGGGAGGCTCCTCGCGCGCTGACAAAGCAGGCACGCAAATGCCCATCGTGATGGCTGCGATCGCCAGCCGGAACGCGGCAGACGCTTTACCCGTCGAGGTTCGAGCGCTGCGCGCTTCCGATGTGTTGGTTGGGAATACCGAAACCATGGCGTGTTCTCCGGTGGGGGGGCAGTGGGCAGGGCTGACTTGGATTTCGTTCAAGACGGCAACACAACCGCCCGTAGTTGTCGGGATCGCCGAGCCCCACGCGGTGTGGCTATCGCCTTGCAGGGCCCGATTCACTGGACCGTGGGAGGCCGTCGAAGCCGTGCATTCCCGGAAATCCGCAACGTATTGTCAGCATGTCCGCGATTATAAGGCTGCCCAAGCCGGGGTCAACAAGATGTCAGTCGCGGATCGTGAGCGTGCGGGGATCGCCGGTAGCCAGTCGCAGTTCGACGGGGCCGCTGAGCGGTGTGACGGTGTCGTGGAATTCTTGGGGCGTGGTCACGCGTTGGTCTTGGACGTGGGTGATCAGGGTCCCGGGTCGGATTCCGGCGGCCCAGGCGGGTGATTCGGGGTGCACATCCCGTACGGCCAGGGTGCGGGCGGGCGCGCCGGATTCCAAGGCCGCTTGCAGTTGGTCGGGTGGCAGCACGGCGGTAGCGTGGTCGATGGTCAGCCCGCGCCAGCGGGGATCCTCCTGCTGGGCGAACCCGCGGTGGGCGGAAGGGATATGGCGTTTGGAGAGCACGGCGGTGGTCTGGACCTCCCGCCCCCGCCTGCCTCGTTGGGCCCCGCGTTCCAAAACCAATTCGACGGTCTCGCCCGGTGCCATTTTGCCCAACTCGCACATCAGCATCTGGCTGTCGCGGAGGACCAGGTCATTTAAGCGGATCAGGATATCGTCTTTGCGGATTTCGGCGGCGGCCGCCGGGGTGGCGGGTACGACTTGGGCCACCAGCACGCCCTGGCTACCCTGCTGCCGCCACGTCTCACTCAGATCGCGAGGGGCAACTCCCAAAAATCCGAACTCGGGATGCCGGCCGGCTTGGAGCGAAGCGACGGTGCGGCGAAAGGATGCGTCCACGGGGATGGCAAAGCCCATCGCGTCTTCGAATCCCTGCAGGGTCGCCAGGGCGGTGGTCAAGCCGATCATTTCGCCGCGCAGGTTGATCAGGGGACCGCCGCTGGTTCCCATATTCAAGCGGGCGTCGGTCTGGATCAGACCCCCGTAATCGTACAGCATTTCGCCGGCGGGCGCCGGGCCCGATTGCCATTGCTCGCGGGGGATGGCGTGGCTGAGATGGGATACCATGCCCCAACTGGCGCTGACCTGACCGTCGCGGGCGATCTGGTAAGGGTTTCCCAACGAGATCACAAATTGGCCTTTACGGAGCTGGCGGGCGTCGCCCAGGGTGATCGGTTCCCAGTCGTCGCCCTCCACCTTCAGCACGGCCAGATCGGTCCAGGGATCCCCGGCCGCCACCTGGTTCACCTCCCGCACCCGGACCGGTTCGCCCGGGTGATTGCCCGCCAAGACGACGTACCGATTGCGTCGGGGATCGCCCAGCACGTGGAAGTTGGTCAGGATGTCGCCCTGGCGATCGATCACCACTCCGGCGGCGAATTCGTCGGGTACCAGGTGTTCCTCACCGAACGTGGGGATTCCGTTGCGTCGCAGGAACCGGGAGTTCAGGTCGGCATTCTGGATGCAGGTCGGTCCATCGGTGCGGAAGCGGGCGATGGCCACGACACTGGCTTCGGCGCGGGCGACGGCTTCCACCACGGCTTCTTCCACAACGCGGGCGGCGGAGAGGGCCGGGGATTCCTCTTTCTCCACGGCGTTAGTGGGGATTTCTGCGGCCTGCGGCGGGCTCTCGGCCCGCGTGGCCCGGGTCAGGGCAAGCACGGCCAGCGCCGCCAGCGCGAGCGAACGCCACGCCGGGGGGCCGCACGCTCGGGGTCTTCCGGCAATCGTATTACACCATCGCATGCGGACCTCATTCTCTTGGCGGGCGCCCGCGCTTCGGGAGACGCCGGCGGGAAAGATCGTGGGAGCGGTTACCCGGCCTTTTCTGACTCCTCGGCAGCGGGCTCCTCGCCCGCGGTGGCGACGAAACCCGTGCTCTGCAAAACCTGCGTTTGAATCTGTTCGGCCACCTGGGGGTTTTCGGCCAGGAACATCCGCGCCTTCTCCTTGCCCTGGCCCAGATAATCCTCGCCATACTTGAACCAGGCCCCGCTCCGGTTGACGATCTTGTGCTGGACTCCCAAGTCCAGCAGGTCGCCTTCGTAGCTGATGCCATTGGCATGCATCATGTCAAACTCCGCCACGCGGAACGGAGGCGCAACCTTGTTCTTGACCACCTTCGCACGCACTCGCTGGCCGACCACCTCCTCGCCATCCTTCAGTTGGCCGATGCGACGGACGTCGATGCGGCAGGAGGAATAGAACTTCAGGGCCCGGCCGCCGGGCGTCGTTTCGGGACTGCCAAACATCACTCCGATCTTCTCGCGGATCTGGTTGATGAAGATCACCGTCGTCTTGCTCTTCGCGATCGCGCCGGTCAGTTTCCGCATCGACTGGCTCATCAACCGGGCCTGCAAGCCCACGTGCGAGTCGCCGATCTCGCCCATCAGTTCCTGTTTGGGGATCAGCGCGGCGACCGAATCGACGATGATCACATCCACGGCATTCGACTTGATCAGCATCTCGGCGATCTGCATGGCCTCTTCGCCGCTGGCCGGTTGGGAGACCAGGAGGGTGTCGAGTTCGACGCCCAATTTCTTGCCCCAGGTGGGGTCGAAGGCATGTTCGGCGTCAATAATGGCGGCGATCCCGCCCTTCTTTTGAGCTTGAGCCGCCGCGTGCAAGGCCAGCGTCGTTTTGCCGCTGGACTCGGGACCGAATACCTCGATGATCCGACCCCGCGGCAGACCTTGTCCTCCCAACGCGATATCCAGCGACAAACTCCCGGTGGGGATGCCCTCGATAGGGCCTCGCCGATCCGCACCCAATGGCATGATCGCCCCGTCACCGAACTGTTTTTCGATCTGCTGGATCGTGGACATCAGCTGCGGATTCCCCTCCAGGAAGGACGCCTTACCCGCTTTTCCGCTCGCCGAGGGTTCGGACGAGGCACTGCTCTTCGTGGCCTTCTTTGCCATGCGATTACCCACCTTTGCTGCAAGACTCGAAAAAGAACGTCTGTCCGGGCCCGCTGGCCACCACGGCAACGGTCCCACTAAGAGATGAGGAGGAGATGCTCCTGCAGATTGTCCTGACGGGGGATGACGACCACCCCGTTATCGCTGACCTTGAACCCGCGGGCAAGATCCTTCTCCCGATCATAGCCGATCTCCATACCCTCGGGAATCACCACATTCTTGTCGATGATCGCTCGGCGAATGCGAGCCCGTCGTCCCACGTTGACTCCGTCGAAGAGCACCGAATCGTAGACCTCGCCGAAGCTGTTGATGCGAACTTTCGAGCCCAGCACGCTACCTTGAACCAACCCGCCGGAAACGATGCAACCGGGGCAGACGATGCTGTCCAGGGCCCGGCCGACGCGTTCGACATCGGTACCTCCGCTGAATACGAACTTGGGGGGCGGCAACACCCGCTGGTAGGTGCGAATGGGCCAGTCATCATCGTAGAGATTCAACTCGGGATGGACCGAGACCAAATCCATGTTGGCGTCATAAAAGGCGTCCAGCGTGCCCACGTCTCTCCAATAAGGGGGGTCTCTCCCGTCTCGGTCCCGGAACGAAAACGCGAACACGTTGTAGTCGTCGATCACGGCCGGCATGATGTTCTTGCCGAAATCATGCGAACTCTGCTCGTTATTGGCGTCCTGGAGCAATTGTTCGTACAAGAAGCGGGCGTTGAAGACGTAGATCCCCATGGAAGCCAGACAATGGCGATCGTCGCCGGGGATTGTCTGGGGGTGGGGACGTTTTTCTTCGAAGCCAATCACACGCTGGTCCTGGTCGACCTGCATGACGCCGAAGTGGTGCGCATTTTCGACATCGACGCGGACCACGCCCACGGTGACATCCGCGCCCCGCGTGTGGTGGCTTTCCAGCATTTCCACATAGTCCATCTTGTAGATATGGTCACCGGCCAGGACCAGGATCAGCTCGGGCGATTCGCGTTCGATGGCGTAGATGTTCTGATAGACGGCATCGGCCGTGCCCTGATACCAGCCGCGGTCGATGCGTTGCTGGGGCGGGAGGATGTCCAGAAACTCATTCATGTCCCGGCAGAAGAACCGCATCCAACCTTGGTTGATGTGGCGGTCCAAGCTCATCGACTTGAACTGGGTCAGCATCAGGATCCGCCGCAGGCCGCTGTTGACACAATTGGAGAGGGTAAAGTCGATGATGCGATAATCGCCACCGAAGGGGACCGCGGGTTTCGCTCGGTCACGTGTCAGGGGTTCCAAACGCTCGCCGCGACCGCCGGCAAGAATGACGGCCAGGGTGTTCTTCATGGTGCTGGTGTTTCCCGTTGGGCAGCCGGAGGCCGCGTTCCATTTCGTCCTCTTTCCGCATCAACCATTGTAACCCGTGACCAAGCGGGACTAAAGGCCGCGCGTCAGGAAGAGGCACCGTCGTACCAGCGTTGCAGCCAAGTTTCCAGGATCAGCAGGGACCAAAGGGCAGAGCCGTGATTCTGCTGGCCACTTTGGTGTTGGTCGAGCATTT
>SLMF01000341.1 GCA_007133715.1 Planctomycetaceae bacterium | reverse complement strand
GTCTGCTGAAATGGGTATGGGGGGACAGCACGATGCAGTTGGCCCAGCAATGGGAGGATTTGGCGGCGAATCTGGCTACCCCGCGCGGCGAGTTCGCGATCATCGCGGGAGGAACCGGGCGGAGCCGGGGTGTTAGCCCCTTGATCGACGGGGATGACGACGGCGTCGTCGGTGTGGCGGAGACCAAACTGCCGGGAGCCCGGGATTACTTGTTGCTGCCGATCACGCATCTCGCGGTCACGCGGCACCCGTCGGTCCACGCCTACACCCTGCGTTTCCTGAAGTACGGCCATTTTATCGCGGACGGCCAGCGGAAACCGCTGGCAAGATCCGGGGAGTGGGGTGCATGAGCGGCCACGATTTTCCAGAAACGGGCCGTGTGGCCGGGATCGACTACGGTACCGTCCGCATCGGAGTGGCGGTCAGCGATCCGAAACGCCTGCTGGCCAGTCCCTTGGAAAACTACACGCGGCGGTCGCGGGAGCAGGATGCTCGCCATTTCCAGAAATTGGTCCATGCCGAGCAGATCGCCGGATTCGTGATCGGGTTGCCGATCCATGCCAGTGGCCAAGAAAGTCGCAAATCGTGGGAAGCTCGCCAATTCGGACAATGGTTGTCCGAAGTGACCCAACGGCCGGTCTGCTACTACGACGAACGGTACACCACCTCGCAAGCCAGCGAAGCCCTGACCGCGGCCGATCTGACCAAAAAGCAGCGGAAGAAACGACTGGACAAGCTGGCGGCTCAGATCATCCTGGCCGCCTTCTTAGAACGACACCCCGCGTCAAACGCCGAACCGGGCCCGTTGAACGATTGACTCCCCTAATAACTCAGTTCTTTGGGACGCTGCACAACCACCAGTTGACCGGTCGGCAGGTTCGTCATGTCGGCCCAGTGGGAATCCTCCCACGTGATCTGCGCCAACGTGGCGGTCGGGAGACGCTCTTGTAGCCCCGTCAATAGCTCCAACAGCTGCTCGAGACCCGGATTGTGCCCCACAATCAACACCCGCGGATACTCCTCGCTCAACGTCTGCAGATAATTCACATAGTCCGAGGGATAACCAAGGTACAATTGGCGTAGCAGAACAACTTCCCCGCGATAATCGCAGGCTTCCGCCACGCACTGGGCCGTGGTCTTGGCTCGGATGGCGGTCGAACTGGCGATTAAACCGGGGCACAGACCTTGTTCTCGGATCCACTGGCCCATGCGCGGTGCGTCGCGGTGGCCTCGCGAGTTCAGCGGGCGGTCGTGGTCGGGCAACGAGGCGTCGCCCCAGCTGGACTTGGCATGTCGCAATAGCAACAGGGTTTTCATGCGGTTGGGTCCTTTGAGGGCCACGAAGTCTCTTTTGGCCCGATCTCCACTCCATCCACTCCGTCCACCGAACCTGAAAAACCCGCTGGCGGCTCGCGCCGGTCGGGAGATGCTCGAACAGGGGGGCAATGTGCTCGATGCGGCCGTGGCCACTTCGTTCGCTCTGTCCGTGGTCCGACCCTATTGCTCCGGCTTGGGCGGCGGCAAGTTCATGCTGATCCGGAACGCCGAACGAAAAGAAGCGGTCTGAACGGGACAGTGCGCCTCAGAGTTTGCTGTCCAAATCAAAATCCAAATCGTCCCGCGAACCACTGATCGTGGCCCGTAGCGGCGAAAGATGGGTCGCGTTGTACTCGGGCGGCGTGATCATTTCGTACTTGTCACGCATCGGACTGTCAGCTACCCCCTCGTACTCGGGCTCCTGACCGACCAGTTTGTTGCCTAAAACCGTTACCGTCTTCTCACCGGCCGTCACCAGAGCCGTGTAGCGACCGTCTTTGATGGGACCACCGCCGGCCGGGACACTGGGGTCGGCGTCGACAAAGGAAATCACGCCGGTGGGGATCGGGGCACCATCGATCGTCACCTGCCCCGATACGGTGATCTCGTCGCTCGAGCCCCCACAGCCTCCCGCCAGCACGAGGGTCAGGATCACCAGCGATACAGGGAGGTTCACCAGTTTACGCATTTTCACTCCTTTTGATGTCTTGATCACATGTTTCTGCTACCGCTCCGGGAGCGACGTGCCAAGGATTAGGGCAACTGCAGGGCTTCGCCACCTGCGGCAGTCACCGCGGCTTCCCACACGTCGTGAGCGATCGTGTCCGCGACAAAACGCACCGAACCGTCGCACATACTTACGTTCACGCCACCCGGATGACGGCTGCGAGCCGCCAGATGGTACTCCGTGTTGCCACCCACTGGAACGCACGGAATGGTTTGATAATCGATGTGGTTGGGGTCCTGGGCCGTGGACTTGCACCGCCGGAGACGATCGGGGCTGGAGGAGTTGGGGGTCAACATCGACATGAATCCGGGACTGCCTTCGTTGTTCAAGATGTCTCCGCGATTGTCGTTCGTTGTGTTGGGGGCGGCGATGATGATCTCCGAGAAAGCCAGGGTGTTCGAGGTGCCGTCGCGGATTTCGGCGATATGGTATACGTGTCCGACTCCGAACGGTGCCCCTTTGAAAATGGCCTGGTCCGCCGCATTTTGGTGCAGATGTGTGTTCCCCATGTTGGTGACGTAATTGCCCAGCACGCGCCAGTACTGGTAATCATTGTTATGTTCTGCACGCACTAGATCTGAGGGGCAACTGTAGGCGGCCACGTGCTCCCGGCAGGTGGCCATGTTGGGGGCCTCGAAAAAACCCCGCGAAAAGTCGTACTGTTCGAAGAGAATCATTTGCTCGGCGAAGGGCCACAATTCGACGGGCCAGGAGATTCGCCGATACACCCGGCCGTTCTGCACTCGCCGCACGTCAGGATTGGCTCCGATCGAGAAAAAGCCGTCGTTCGAGTCGATGTGGTTGTGGACGGCCAGCGTCCACTGCTTCAAATTATTCACGCACTGCGTGCGTCGCGCCGCTTCGCGGGCGGCTTGAATGGCGGGCAGCAGCAGGGCTACCAAAATTCCAATAATCGCAATCACGACCAGCAGTTCGACCAGCGTGAAACCGGGCGTTCGCCGTCGGGAGAGGCTGGGGGATGGCAGGGGCATCGAGGTCACCTTTCCGATAAACAGGTCAGAGAATAACGAACCATACGAAAAATGCAAAGTTGCGGCAACTCAGACACTTCAACGCCCTGTCGGCCGCGGTTGCAGGTCGAAGTTGAGGGTGTTTTCTCGCCCAGCTTCAATCTGAGCAGTCAGCTCGCTGTCGGTGTTGTATGCCGCCGGGATGTAGCTTTCATAATTCGGCAACCCATCCGGCGCGGGCGTCGGCGATTCGCGAGTGGCTGTGATCTCCACACGCTTCCGGCCCTCCGGCAAGTAGCATTCAAATTGCCCCGCAGTGATTCGCGTCACGTAAGGCTGCATCTCCGACGTAAAAAAAATCATCTCTCCTTGTTCAACCGGTTGGCCATCGAACGTGACGCTGCCTGTCACCCGGTACTCATCCGAACCCCCTCCGCTACAGCCAGCCAACAGGAGTCCGAAGAGGAGGCCTGCGAACACCAGCGAACGTGAGGTAGACACGAGGGACATGGACACACCTTTCTCTTGTTTAGGAGTTGCAAGGTCCGGTTTTCGACGGCCGGATCCGTGTGCGGTCCGACCCCGGTCGTTCCCGGAGTGTTTGCCAATAACGTACCTCAAAAGGCGGGAATTGGCTCGCCACCCTCGCGTGTGCCTAAATCACGCCAAGTCTGAGTATTAATATCGTTGGAAACAAACCGCACGCTGGCATCGGCTAATAAGGCATGTACCCCACCAGGGTGGTAACTGCGGGCAAAAATGTATTGTGGGTCAACACTGCCGATGCAGGGGGCTTCCTCCAAATTGTCCGCCTGGCAGGTCCGGCAGCGATCGGCGGTCCGCGTATTCGGAGGCATATGCGTGCTGAAGATGCTGCTCAAATGATCGGCGCGGTAGTAACGGCCACGCCAATCCCGCTGACCGCCTCGTTCCCGGATCGTGATGATCTCGGCTCCCATCACCGTGTTGGACGTTCCATCCCGAATCTCGGCCATCATGATTCTCGATTGATAAAAGAACAGACCATTCATCGAGGTCGAATTCGATTCGGTAACCTGCTGGTTGCCATGGCATAGCAGGTAATTCCCGTGAAAACCATCATTGTAATCCGGTGGGGGGTCGGAAGTCCCATGCATCACGCCCGTCTTGGGGGGTCCCTGGGAGGGACAGGTCAGCCCCGGGATGACGGTGTTCATCAGCTCGCTGGGAAAATGATTCGACCGCCGCGTTACCATGTAAGGTAGCAGCTCCTCATACAACGAGTCCTGCTCCATGAACGGCAGCAACAGCGGCATCCACGACATGGCCCCCGGAAAGGCTCGCGGTGCTGGCATTCCCAAATTCAAACGGGCCGCGATGACCCCGGGAGGAAATACCGCATGCGTGTCATGGTAATTGTGCAACGCCAGACCAATTTGCTTGAAATTGTTGCTGCAACGCGTACGGCGAGCCGCCTCCCGCGCCGCTTGAATCGCAGGCAGCAACAAAGCCACCAGTATTCCAATGATGGCTATGACCACTAACAGCTCGACAAGCGTAAAGCCCAGTGCGGGTTTCCGCATTCGGCGGCGTGGGGGCAAACACATGGAATCAGCCTTTCGAATAGTAAGATCCAGGTATCAAAATGCGAGCCTTGAGGCACCAAGAACCGTAGGGAACCCGGCAGAACGTGACGTGCCAGTTTCCACCAAAGATTATCTCGTCGGAAAACTTCATTGTATCGGCCAATCCAGTTTGCGGCCATCCAAATTCCCGCGCAAAAACCGCAAGAACAAGGAAAATCCCCAAGGGATCACAGAGAAAAAAAAAGCACCGGGATACCTGCACCGCGATGCCGACGTACCGACCTACTTGCCATCCAGGCTGGAATGCCGATGCAGAACAAGGGGCGGCTCTGACACCCACGCCTCACGAGACCGAGCTTCGCGGCCAACCGAGGCGGAAAAAAAAACGGGTGCCAAAAAACTCGTAGAACAGAGTTGTAAAGAAAAGCAAGCGAGGCCGACGGGACTCGAACCCGCAACCACTGGATCGACAGTCCAGTACTCTAACCAATTGAGCTACGGCCCCAACGCGTGCGTTCGGCCGCTGATTATACTGAGGTTCGCCGCGTCTGCAAGGGCGCTGCGTTCAAAAAAAGCGGGAATTCCTTGCTGTCGACTTAATGGCGGATTGAGAACCCCCCTGAAGACGAGTTTCAGCCGCCCGCCGCCTCACGCTCCAAACAACGCCCAATCTGACGCACGGCTTGCCGCAAACGGTTCTCGTTCTCCACCAAAGACATGCGGACAAAACCGTTGCCCGCCTCGCCAAAACCACTGCCCGGACTGACCGCCACATCCCCCTTTTCCAACAGCAGCATGCCGAAATCCATCGTGCTCATCCGACGTTGCCATACCTGGGGGATCTCCGCCCACACGAACATCCCGGCTTTCGGCTTGTTCACAGTCCACCCAATGCGACGCAAACCGTCAACCAACACGTCCCGCCGACCCTGGTACAAACGCGATTGCGCTTCGACCGCCGCTTCCGTGTGCCGCAAAGCGACAATGGCGGCTACCTGAATCGCCTGAAACATCCCGTAATCGTAGTAACCCTTCAAGGTCCCTAAAGCACCGATCATCTCGCGGTTGCCACAACAGTATCCGACCCGCCAACCCGCCATGTTGTAACCCTTGCTCATCGTCGTAAACTCCACCCCAACTTCGATCGCACCAGGTGCCGCCAAAAAGCTGGGAGGACGATATCCGTCGAAGGCTACGTCGGCGTAGGCGAAATCGCTGATGACCATGAAGCCATACTGCTTGGCTAACTTCACTACCTCGACGTAAAACTCGGGCTCGACCGTGACCGTGGACGGATTGTGCGGATAATTCAATACCAATAGTTTCGGGCTCGGATAAAGGTGCCGACAGGTGTGGGCAATGTTGCGCAAAAACTGTTCGCTGTCGGCCACTTCCAACGCGATCACATTGCCGGCAGCCAAAGCGACAGCGTACATGTGGATCGGAAAGTAGGGATTGGGCACGATGGCGGTATCCCCAGTACCCATCAGTGCTAGGCAAAGGTGGCTGAAACCCTCCTTCGATCCCAAGCACACGATGGTTTCCTGGTCCGGATCCAGCCGGACTCCGTAACGCTTCAAGTACTTGCTGGCCACTTCCCGCCGCAGGTTGGGGATGCCATTGGATTTGCTGTACCCGTGATTGCGAGGATCGGCCGCAGCCTGGGCCAGCTTCTCAATGACCAAGTCCTGCGGGGGGTCGGACGGGTTGCCCATGCCCAAATCAATGACATCGCGATGGGCACGACGCTTCTCATACAAGAGGTTGTTGATCCGAC
>SLMF01000121.1 GCA_007133715.1 Planctomycetaceae bacterium | reverse complement strand
GAGCCTTCCAACGTGAACACGCCATCGCTGCTGGTCTCGCTCCAGTCGATCCCCAGTTCTTCTTTCACACGTTGGGCGATCCGTTCGGCGCCTTTGACGTAACAAGCGGTCCCCATGCAGATATGGATCATGAACCGCCCGCGTGGTTTCAAGCGGAACAGGTGATAGAAGCTGGCCACGCCGGAGACTTTGGCCGCGGGCACCTGCAACAGCTGGGCCACCGCATTGATCTGCGCCTGGCCCAAGTGCCCGAATTTCGCCTGGACCTGGTGCAGGACGTGGATCAGCTGGCTCTGCGGGTGCGGGTCCTGTCGACACTGTGAGATCCGATCGGCGATGTCTGGTCCCAACACCTGGATGCTGGCCGTTTCGATATCATTCCAATTGTCGGTGTCGGTGGCGGTCATTTGATGCCTCGCGGCAGCTGGGCCTGATAATGGGTATGCAGCAGCTGGTGGGCTTTTTCGGAACCGATTTCGCCCAGCAGGTTACGATAGATTTCCTGGACCGCGGGGTTTTCGTGCGAGCGGCGGAGCGATTTGCCGCGGTCCACGTCATACAGGGCTTGGGCGCGCAAGCGGAGCAGGGCCGGATCCAGCACGTGGAACCCGCGGGGCGGATAGGGCTGTCCCCCGCCGCCGCAACATCCGCCCGAACAGGCCATGATTTCCAAGATGTGAAACGGCTCCTCGGTGTCCGAGACCCGGTCCAGCAGGTACTTGGCGGCGGACAACCCGTTGGCCACCCCGACATGCAACTGATGTTTTCCCAGGGCGACATAGGTTTCCCGGACACCTTGCACTCCCCGGACTTCGGTAAAATCCAGCCGATCGGAAGGCTTGCCGGTCAGGCGTTCCGCGGCCGTGCGGAGGGTGGCCTCCATCACGCCCCCGGTGGTGCCGAAGATATCACCCGCCCCGGTCGACAAGCCCAGCGGCGCGTCGAACTCGCCCTCCGACAGTTTGGGCAGATCGATGCCGTAGCAGTTGATCATCCAGGCCAGTTCGCGGGTGGTGATCACGGCATCCGTGTAGGGCGTCCCGTCCGCCTGGCGATGTTCCGGCCGCTGGGCCTCGTACTTCTTGGCCACACAGGGCATCACCGCCACCATGAACATCTTGCCGGGATCCAGCCCCATTTTTTCCGCATAATACGTCTTGGCCAGCACCGACAGCATGGTCATGGGCGAGCGGCAGGTCGAGGCGTGGGGGATCAGGTGCGGGTAGAACCGTTCCATGAAGCTGATCCAGCCGGGCGAGCAGGACGTGATCATGGGCAAGGGGGCCGCGCCCTTGAGCCGTTCCAGCAGTTCGTGGGACTCCTCCAGAATCGTCAGGTCGGCTCCCAGGTCGGTGTCGAAGACCCGATCGAACCCGAGCAAGCGGAGGGCATGGACCATTTTGCCAGTGCAGGGCGTCCCGGGCGGCATCCCGAAGCTCTCGCCCAAAGCCGCTCGGATCGAAGGCGCCGTCTGGACAACCACGTGCAATTCCGGGTCCGCCAGCGCTTTCCAGACCTGCGACGTGTTCCATTTCTCCAGAAACGCCGCGGTGGGACAGACGTTGATGCACTGCCCGCACTGGATACAGACCGAATCATCCATGTCCGCCTGATGCGCCGGGGTGACGATCGTGTGGAATCCCCGCCCGTGCTGGCTCAGATTGTAAACGCCTTGCACCTCGGCACAAACCCGCACGCAACGGCCGCAGAGCACGCATTTCTCGCTGTCTCGCACCACCGCCGAACTGGACGATTCGATCGCATGCCGCTTCCGCTGGCCCTCGAACAACCGCTCGCGGATGCCCATCGAGTACGCCAGATTCTGCAGTTCGCAACGGCCGTCCCGCTCGCACGTCTGGCAGTCGCGGGGGTGATTGTCCAACAGCAACTCGACCACATCGCGGCGGGAGCGGCGGATTTCGGGCGAATTCGTGCGGACGACCATCCCCTCCCAGACCTGGACGCTGCACGAAGCCATGAAGTGTTCGAACCCTTCGACTTCGACCAGACAGACACGGCAGGAGCCCGCCAGACTCAGGTCGGGATGGTAGCACAGCCGCGGGATCCGCACGCCCAGCCGCTCGGCCGCCTGCATGATCGTGGTCCCCCGCGGTAGCTGCATGGGGGTCTCGTCCAACGTAATGGAAACCAAGGCATTGGATTCAGCCATGAAAACCTTCTCGTTCTACAGACGATCCACCGCTTGAAAGCGGCAGACTTCGAAACACCGGCCACACTGGATGCACTGCGACTGGTCGATCAGATGCAGTTTCTTCCGCTTGCCCGAGATGCAGGCGACCGGACAGTGGCGGGCACAGACGGTACACCCAACGCATTTGTCCGGAATGATCTCGTAACGGATCAGGGCCGTACACTTGTGAGCCGGGCAACGCCGCTGGTCCACGTGAGCCAGGTACTCTTCGCGGAAATGAGTCAGGGTGCTGAGCACCGGATTCGGGGCGGCGCGGCCCAAGCCGCACAGCGAGGCCCGCTGGACCAGCCGGGCCAACCGTTCGAGTTTCTCCAGGTCTTCCAGGGTGCCTTGGCCCGAGGTGATCCGTTCCAGGATCTCCAGCATCCGCGTGCAGCCCTCGCGGCAGGGCGTGCATTTGCCGCACGATTCGTCCTGTGTGAATTGAATAAAGAACTTGGCCACGTCGACCATGCAGTCGTCTTCGTCCAACACGATCATGCCGCCACTGCCCATGATCGAACCGACTTGAGCCAAGCTATCGAAGTCGACGGGCAAGTCCAACAGCGCCGCGGGGATGCAGCCTCCCGCCGGTCCGCCCGTCTGCACCGCCTTGACCCGCTTGTCTCCTTCCACCCCGCCACCGATCTCGAACACCACCTCGCGGAGCGTCGTGCCCATTGGAACTTCGACCAGCCCCGTGTGCCGCACCTTGCCGGCCAAGGCAAATACCTTGGTGCCCCCGCTGCCCTGCGAACCGACTTGGGCGAACCAGTCGGCTCCGTAATTCACAACCGCCGTCACGTTCGCAAAGGTCTCGACATTGTTGATCACCGTGGGCTGACCCCACAAACCCCGCTCGGTCGGGTAGGGGGGACGGATCCGCGGCTGGCCACGCTCGCCTTCGATCGAATGGATCAACGCCGTTTCCTCGCCGCACACGAAGGCCCCCGCACCCAAGCGGATCTCCAAATCGAAATCGAATCCCGAATCGAGAATGTTCGGGCCCAACAGACCCAAGGCGTGGCACTGGTCCAAGGCCGTCTGGATCCGCCGGATGGCCAACGGGTATTCCGCCCGCACGTAAAAGAAACCCTGCCGGGCACCGATCGTGTACCCGGCGATCATCATGCCCTCGATCACATTCAAAGGATCCGATTCGAGCATGCTGCGATCCATAAAGGCGCCCGGATCGCCTTCGTCCGCATTGCAGATCAAATAACGCGTCGGCTCCCGGGCCGCAGCAGCCATCGCCCACTTGGCACCCGTCAGGAACCCACCGCCGCCCCGGCCCCGCAAACGCGAACGACGCATCTGCTCGATCACCCACTGCGGATCGCCCCGTTCCAATACCTGGGTCAACGCCTCAAAGCCCCGGTAACGGAAATACTCGTCTATCCGCTCCGGATCAATCACCCCGTTGTGCCGCAGGGCAATTCGCGTCTGACGATTGAAAAAAGCGATGTCCCCGTACAACTCGAAAAACTTCCGCCCAATCGTCTTGCCAGAAACACGCAACTCGGGCACCGGTTGGCCCCGAATCAAGTGTTCCTCCACCACGCGTTCCAGCTGTTCGACGTCGCAAATCCGGTACAGCACCTTGTCGGGACGGACCAGCAGGTACGAGCATTCCCCGGATTCCTGCCGGCTGCAGGCCCCGAAGCAGCTGGCGGGCGTGATCCGCACCCGTTTCGGGTCGATCTGAAAGGCTTCCAATTTCTCGCGCAACACGTCCACAAATTCACGCGGGCCTCGCCAACCACATCGCTCGCTACCACACACCAAGACTTCGAAATCCGTCTTGCCTTCCGAAGTCGCCCCCAGAACGTGCTCCCGTACGGGTTGGCCCTTCTGGAGATGCTGCGTGAAAATCGTGTGTACCAGCTCGCGATCGACCCGCTCGTACTTGACCGGCAAGCGACCGGGCTCGATCACCCCCACGATCGGTTCACAGCTGCAGCGGCCGGTGCAGCCGGTTTGATGCAGCAGGATGTCCTCGCGGTCCGAGGCTGCGATGTGCTTGCGAAACTCCTCCAGCACTCGATTCGATCCGGCGGCGTGCTCGCACGTCGCCGAACCGACCTGGACCACGATCCGATCCGGGGGGAAAAGCTCCCGCTGACGCTGAGCGGCTTCGGTCCGCAATTGCTCGAACCGTTCCCTGATTCGGTTCACACTGGACTCCTCAGTTGCCTCAAGAATTCGCCCGGCGACGGGCCGCCGCTGGAATGAGCGAGCCGGCCCCTCGCGAGACCGTTTTCCACAGCCCCGCATCCTCTCTCCGCGTCGTGGGTTGCCATTATGGCAGAAACGCCGTGATCGGCAAAGACGGCTCTTCACGCTCCGGCTGGGCCCATTTCTCGGCCAATCGCCTCCGCGCCAGGAAAACATCATGGTAGATTGGCCGCGTTCGACCAACCGCCCTGATCTTGATTGGAGTTGCCCATGACGGCCGCATCCCCCAAACCCTCCTTCCGCTTCGCCTCCGCGCTGACCGCAAGTCCCGGTATCCGGCAAGCGGTTCGGGACGTTTGCGCGCAGGCGTCCCGCGAGTTGGGCGAGCGGCCCGACCTGGCCCTCCTGTTCCTGTCGGCCGATGCCGCGGGGGTGGCGGAAGACATGGCCAAACTGGCTTGCCAGCTGCTGGACACCGAGTACCTGATCGGTTGTACCGCCGAATCCCTGGTCGGCCGCCACTGTGAAGTCGAGGGCCAGACCGCCGCGTCGCTCTGGATCGCCCGACTGCCCGAGGTGCGAGTCGAACCGGTCCATCTGGTTTTCGAAACCACACCCGATGGGGCCACGATTCTCGGATGGCCCGATTCCCTGCTGGATGGCTGGCCGAACGAAGCAAGTCTCCTGCTGATGGGTGATCCTTTCAGCTTTCCCGTCGAAATGCTGCTCGAAGAGGCCAATCAGAGGCATCCAGATTCCACTTTGGTCGGGGGCATGTCCAGCGGCGGCGTGGTACCCGGAAACAATCGCTTGTTCCTCGGCCCCCAAACCTTCGACCATGGAGCGGTGGCTGTCATGCTGTCGGGCCCCCTGCGCGTTCGTCCCCTCGTGTCGCAAGGCTGCCGACCTATCGGCGAGCCCCTGGTGATCACGCGGGCCGAGCGGAATGTGGTGCAGGAATTGGGGGGGAAACCCGCCTTCGAACAACTCGATACGCTGTTCGGAAACTTGCCGACCTGCGAACAGAATCTGGTCAATCGGGGCCTGCACCTGGGACGGGTGGTGGACGAGTATCAGGAGCGGTTCGAGCAAGGGGATTTTCTGGTTCGCAACGTCGTGGGGTTCGATCCGGATGCGGGCTCGATTGTGGTCAGCGATTATCTGCGGGTGGGGCAGACGGTCCAGTTTCACGTCCGAGATGCCCAGACGGCGGATGCCGAGCTGCGACAGATGCTGGCCGCTGCCGCCCGTCGCATCACACCGTCCCCCGCAGCGGCGCTCGCCTTCACCTGCAACGGCCGGGGGACGCGGTTGTTCACCCAACCCCATCATGACGCCGCTGCGATCGGGCAGGTCTGGGGGGATATCCCCCTGGCTGGCTTCTTCGCCGCCGGCGAAATCGGACCCGTCGGCGGGATGAATTTCCTGCACGGATTCACCGCCAGTATCGCCCTGTTCGAACCGCTGACCAACCCGTAAATCCGGCAGAAATCCCCGAAACTTGCCGTACCCGTTCTTACCAGAAACCCGTCGCCCGTGTATCCTAATCAACACTGGCAGGGTTCTGCCCCGCGAGATATGTTGCATCGCGGTGCGATGCTCCCCCCGGGATTATGGGGCCCTTTCTGTTTCGACACCTTTTGATCTAAGGGAAAACACACCATGCGACTCGCTACTTTGTTCAGCTGCTCGCTGCTGCTCGGACTGACGCTCACGATGGCAACGGCCGCCGAGCCCGGCGCCGCGGACGCGAATGACCAGCAGCCCGCGATCGACTTGTTGGCCGATGGCTTGGACGGCTGGAATTTCCACGTCATCGATCCTGATGTCGAACGGGATGCCGTTTGGTCGCTCGAGGACGGGATCCTCAAAACTACCGGGGAACCGCTGGGGTACCTGTCGACCAAGGAGAGCTTCGACCATGTCCACCTGACCCTCGAATGGCGGTGGGCGCCGGGGACCGAGCCGGGGAACAGCGGCGTGTTGCTGCGAATCGACGGCGATCCGGTCACGT
>SLMF01000299.1 GCA_007133715.1 Planctomycetaceae bacterium | reverse complement strand
TGCGACGTGGAAAGCGGCTCGTCGAATAAGCACCCGGCCATGAGTTTTTTGATGGAACCAAACTCGTGCCGCGAAGCCAAAATCTAACCGCGAAGCGGTTTAACAACAAAGCCCGGGGTCGCGATAGCGCACCCCGGGGACGCTGGCGATACAAAAAAAAGGCTCCTGCCGGGCTCGGAAAACGAGCATGCCTAGCAGGAGCCTGGGGGTTTTCCATTTCTCAGCGGCTTGGTGGTTGAATCCCCGAGGGGAAACGACCGTCACCGCAGCCCTCGTCGAGGGCGGCCAAACACTCCACCGGAGCGTTAATAGCGGATCCGTCACCCCTTGCCTTCAACGTTCACGGCCTCCGTACGGCTGACCGTGCCTTCCTGAGCCAACTCCGTGGCGTCCGCAATCAGGGCGGCCCGCAGATCGGCACCGCTACCCTCATGACGGAACTGGATCTTGCCTTCCTTGTCAATCAGGAACCACGTCGGCGTGTGGGCCACTTGGTAGCCCTGGGCATTCTCCAGCGTCGGATCCGGGGCGGTCGGGAAAGTGAAGTTGTTCTGTGCCATGAAATTGGCCAGGAACTCCGCGTCCCGATTCCGCTCGGAATTGATCACCAGGATGGCCAAATCCAGGTCGGCGTCCTGCAATTCCTGCATCGGGGGCAGCTCGCGGCGCGCCCACGGGCAGCCGGTCGCCGAAAACATCAATACCAAGGGCCGACCCTGAAAACAGTCCAGCGTGACTCGCTGGTGGACGGCAAAGTCCGGAGCGTCACTCCCGACCGGCAACTGCCCGAATGCCACACTGCTCAGCGCGACAATCGAGCAAACCAAACACAACTTGAGCATCTTGGTGCCTCCTGTTGTTGCTGGTACGAAACAATCCGAGGCGGGCGGACCGCCCGTCCGCCTCAATCCACGATTCGCCTCGTCAGCCCACACGACAGCAGGCGGACGCGAGCGCGAATCGCCAGTCAACACCCAATGTAACACAGAGGGCAGCCGTGTGCAACAAGTGGCCTCCTCCATTTAGTACGGCACATGGCGGTATATTGATCCGAACGTCGGCTTTTGGTGTCGTAGAGAACCTCGGGCTAGTCGGATGGGCGCCCTTGGTCGGTCGTGGAGGGTCCGCCCCGGTCGGATCGGATCCCCCACATTCCTGGCGGCCACATGCCGCGTCACGAGCCCGGCACCGGCAGCCATTCGTCGATCAACCGGGTCAGTTCGCTGACCAATTCGGGCTTGTCGTCGGCCAGGTTATGTTCTTCGTGGGGATCTTCGATCACGTGGAATAACGCGACCTCTCCGTCGGGTACACGTGGCGGGTTCGGCAGGATCAACTTGTACTCTCCTCGTACCACCCAACGGTAGCGAAGGCTGGCGAGCGGGTCGTCCAAGTCCTGGACGTCGTGTTCGTAGACATCGCCGAACACAGCTTCCCGCGTTTCGAGGAGTTCGGGAGCCAGCAGGTTCAGCCCCTGCATTTCCGGGGCAGGTTCCTGTCCCACGGCGGCCAGGATGGTGGGAGCCAAGTCGATACTATTGACCAAGGTTTCGGCGTCGACCCGCGGTTCGATCTGACCCGGCCAGCGGATCATGACAGGGGTTCGGAGCCCCAGATCATAGGGCGAGCGTTTGGCGCCCGGACCGCCGATCCCGCCGCTGAGACGGTCGCTCGGATCCACGGGTTCGTTCCAGCCGTTGTCACACACGAACAGCACGATGGTATCGGAGGCCAGCTGGCGTTCATCCAAGAATTCCAGCAATTCGCCACAGGTCTCGTCGAACCATTCGCACATGGCCCAGTAGCGTGCCACGCCCAGACTGGGAGCGACCTCGCGGTATCGGTTCAGTAACCGTTCGGGCGGATTGTGCGGGGTGTGGGGCAGGAAGGGTGCGTACCAGACGAAGAACGGTTTTTCCTGGCTCACGGCGTCGTCGATGAAGTCGAAAATCGGTTCCATCCCCTGGCGTCCGATGCTCAAGCCGTCATCACCATGGCGGCCGCCACGCGTGCGATCGCCGTGGGTCATCCCGTGCGTGAAGCCCCCCCGGCTGTAATGCCCTTCCCACCATTTCCCCGACTGATGGCTAAGGTACCCCAATTCGCCCAGCAGGCGGGGAAGGGTGGGGACGCGATCGATATGCTGGATGAAGCGGTTGCGGATCTCGAGATAGCGGGGGTCGCGACGGACCTCGCCCATCGGTCGCCCGACCAGATCGGGGGGCGGCGGCGGATCGTTGCCAACCAGCCGGTGCTGGTGGGGATAGTAGCCGGTGATGATCGAGGCCAACGACGGACGGCACAGGGAGGTGGGCACGTAGCCCCGCGGGAACGTCAAGCCTTCGGCTGCCAAGCGATCCAGATGCGGGGTCTGAATGTGCGGGTGACCCATGAAGCCGTAGTCGGGCCAACCCTGGTCATCCGAAATAAGCAGCACCACGTTAGGCCGCGGCTCCTCGGCCGCTGACGTCCCCCCCCAGGCAACGAAACCTGCCAACAAGCCGGCCAATACCGTTCCGGCAGATGTTCGGATCCGCATTGTCTGCTCCCCCCTGTTCTCGTTCGGATGGAAAATTCGGGCCCCGCTTCGGGCCACTGCCCGTGGATTATCGGCTCTGAACCCGCAGGATGCAAGCTTGGCCTCCCCACAGGGGTTCGGAACTTCGAAATCGACCGCGGGCATTGGGTTGACACCCGCTCGCTCACCGGCTTAGCATGATCACAATGGCGGGTGGTCGCGGAATAGGCCTCGCACAACCGCGCCCGCCTCGCAGCTCGCGATCAGATACACATTTGCGCCTTCACAACAGAAGAGGAATGGACCATGCGACTGGGAACGGACAAGTGGGTTGTCGGACTGCTGTGCGTCGGACTGGTGTTCTTCGTAACGGATGCCCCGGGGGCGGAAGAAGCGGCGGTGCGGCCCCATATTTTGTGGCTGGATGCCGAGGACGCCAACGTCAACTGGTTCGGCTGCTACGGCAATCCGGCAGCCACCACCCCGAATATCGACCGCTTGGCCGAAGAGGGCTTCCGATATACCCATGCCTTTGCCAACGCTCCGGTCTGTGCTCCGTCCCGCAGTACCTGGATCACCGGGGTGATGGCGTTGTCGATGGGGACGCATCCCATGCGCAGCCGGTACGCGATCCCCCATGATAGTATCCCCTACTACCCAGACCTATTGCGGGCTGCCGGGTACTTCTGCTCGGCGCACGGCAAGACGGACTACAACATCGGCGGGCGGCCGGACGGCCAATGCTGGGACGCGCGCGGGCAACATGTCTGGCAGGAACGGGCGGAAGGCCAGCCTTTTTTCAGTGCGGTCCATTTTCCGGACAGCCACGAGAGCCGCGCCTTTGGCAATGTCGACAACCCCCGGCATGATCCGGCTCGGCAGCGTCTGCGGGCCTATCATCCCGATGTGCCGGGAATCCGAAATAACTATGCCCATTATGCGGATGCCGTGCAACGGATGGATCAATTGGTCGGCCAGACGCTGCAACAGTTGGAAGAGGACGGTTTGGCGGACCGCACCATCGTGATCTTCACCACGGATCATGGCGGAGTCATGCCGGCCAGCAAGCGTTTTCTGACCGACAGCGGCACACACTGTCCGCTGATCATTCGCATCCCGGAGAAGTTCCGGCATCTTTGGCCGGCGGAACAGCCGGGGATGACGGTGGATCGGCTGGTCAGCTTCGTCGACATGCCCAAGACGTGGCTCAGCTTGGCCGGGGCCGAGGTGCCGGAGCACATGCAGGGTCGGATCTTTCTGGGACCGGACCAGGAACCGGAACGCACCACGCATTTCGCGTTCCGAGGGCGGATGGACGAGCGTTACGACAGCGTGCGGGCGGTTCGTGACAAGCGGTTCCTGTACCTCAAGAACTACATGCCCTATGTGCCCGCAGGCCAGCGATTGAACTATCTCTGGCAGATGGTGGCCACGCAGGCTTGGCAGGCCCACCACCGGGCCGGCCTGACGGACGCGATCACCGGACGCTTCTTCCGCCCGCGGCCGCAGGTCGAAGAACTGTATGACACCCATCGCGATCCGGACAACATTGTCAATCTGGTCGACTGTCCCGCACATGCGGAAATTCTGGAACGGATGCGAGCCGAACTGCGTGGTTGGCAATTGGAGGTCTACGACGCGGGGATGATCCCCGAACGCATGATGGCACGCCGGGCCGCGGCGAAGGGGACCACGATTTACGAAATGGTGCGTGATCCGGAACGGTATGATCTGGAAGCGTATCTCGATGCGGCGGATCTTGCGCTGGAGGCCGATCCTGCGAATATGGAAAAACTGCTCGAACTGCTCGAGCAACAGGATCCGGGCCTCCGCTACTGGGGCACGGCCGGCTTGCGGATGCAGGACAGTCTCTGCTCGGATGCGGTCGCGGCGCTGCAGACGCTGCTGGCCGATTCGTCACACGAGGTCCGGGCGCTGGCAGCCTGGACCCTGCTGGCAGGTGGGCACGTGCAAGAGGCGGCCCAGAACTGCCTGATCGAATTGCTGGAAGACGGTTCCTACGCCTCGCTGCTGGTGCTGAACGTCATCGATCACGTAGCAGAGGACGTACAGGTCTACTTGCCCGCCGTGCAAAACGCCCAAGGAGGCAACTACGTCGACCGCATGAAAGAGTATCTGCTGGGCGACACTCGCTGAAAGCACACGGAGCATCGGTGAGGGCACGCCCGACGACATGGGACGGAAGCGGTCTTCTCCGCGCGGGCAGGTTTTTCGTGGCACGGATTTCACGCTGTTTCGCAGCGGCTGAATGAATTCCGCTCTCCGAAGAAACAAACCAAGCCGCGCGCGGCAAAATCAGCTACCGACCCTCGTGTCGGAGGACACCTGGCGTTGCATTTTCAGCAATTGGTGCCGCAGCAGGTCCAGGCCTTGCTTGGCCGTGCGGGCGGGCAGGACGTCAGGATGCCCGGCAAAGGGCAGCGATTGTTGCCACGTGCCGGGGGGCCCGACCAGGGCCAGCTGGAACTGCCCCGCAGGCTGTCGCGGGGAATCGGCCGACGGAAATGGCCCGACGGCCACACACCAATCGGTGGCGAAGCGCGCTTGGGCCTGCTCCGCGATGGCCGCCAGGGATTCGCGGGCAGGGTCCGCCGCGTCGGGCAGGGGTGCGGTCGGATGATGTCCGGCGGGTTTGGAGTCGCGGAGGATCCAGCCGCCGCGATATATGCGCCCGTCCGGGTCCGCAACGCTCAGACCGTGTGCCAACAGACCGCCCGGACCGTACTCGACACTGGCCAGCGTCTGCCGGGCGCGGTCCAGCAGGCGGACGACGGCATCCTGGAGTTCGTCGTCGCCCTGGCCATAGACCAAGTCGCCCAGGCACGCGCGGATGATGGCGGCCGTGGGGTCGATCATCTGCTGGCAGGCTTCCGGAGTCGCGCCTGTGGCGGTGATTCGCAGCGTGATCGTCGCGCGACTGACCGTAATCCCCACCCGCGGCTGACGGTCGCGGCGAATCAGGTCGGGCAGCATGGCTTCCAGCTCGCTTTCGCCGACACCGAAACAACGCAGCGTGTAGTTGCGGATACAGCGGGCCGCTCCCGCGTGGCTCGTTTGCAGCTGGAGCACCGCGGGCAGCACGCTGTGCTCCCACATCGCGACCATTTCGGCGGGAACGCCGGGCAAGGCGAACACCCGGGCCGGGCGGCCCCCCGGCCGCGCCAGACCGATCGCGATCCCCGGCGCGGTGCCGTGCGGGTTGGCGATCGGCTGGCTGCCGCGGGGAAACATCGCTTGCACCGCGTTGCGCTCCGGCATCTTACGCTGTCGACGGGCGAACAGCTGGCGAATGTGTTCGAGCACCGCCGGGTCCAGCACCAGTTGCTCGCCCGACGCCGCGGCCAGCGCGGGACGCGTCAGGTCATCGGCGGTGGGGCCCAGACCGCCCGTGCTGACCACCACGTCCGCCCGCGCAGCCGCCGCTCGAAAAGCGGCGACGTTCGCCGCCAAATCGTCACCCACCGTGGTGTGAAAAGCTACGGTTACCCCGTGCTCCTCCAGCTGCTGAGCCAGCCAACGGGTGTTGGTGTCCAGCCGCTGGCCACTGGTCAATTCGTCGCCGATCGCGATCAATTCCGCTTGCATGCGCCGTCTGCTCCTTCGCTTGCTTACGATTGCACGTCATCCACGTGTGCGGCTTGCTGTAACGTCTGGTCCGTGCTGGTCGGATCCACTACCCGGCAGGCGGCCGTCAAGCGGTCGGCGATTTCGTTCATCGCCTCCCGCCATTCGTCCTCGCTGATGTCCGGCGGGCAGAACTGAGCGAACTCGGCGGCCAGCAGGATCAGCCGCAGCAGGTGGCGGAAGATCACGCCCTCCTGCTTCTGCAACCCCTTGCTGGT
>SLMF01000627.1 GCA_007133715.1 Planctomycetaceae bacterium | reverse complement strand
GCCCGACGATGGGACTGCTCGACTACCTCGGCGTACTGCCGCGCCGTGGCCGCATCGACGTCACGGCCCAACCAGTTGCCGACGCCGGCCAGCTGGCTCTGGCGAAACACGGTGGTCGCCGGACTGTAGGGCGAAATCTGCTCGCTCCAATCCGTGCTGGCCAAGTTGATCAGCAAACTGACCGCGGCTTGCGGCTGCCGCGAAGCCGAACTCACCGATCCGACCCGACCCGCCACACTTAACAGCGTCGCATGGTGGCCTTCGGTTCGCTCGCGATCCTGCCATTGCTGGCTGCTGGGGTTGTAGACTTCCCCCGAGCCTGGCAATTCGGCGTAGCCCATATTTGCCAGGGGAGTGGATTCCGGTTCGGCAGAGGCGTAAGCCGACGAGGGCCAGGCAATACAGAGCGCACTCCGCCCATCCAACAAGGTTTGAAACGCTTGCTGAGGCCCATAGTCCAACATCCTCGCCCCGGCTGCACCCGTCGCCTCGACCAGTTCCTCGAGGGCCCTTACAAAGGGCGGACCCGCAATCAAGGCTTCCATCGTCTCCGCATCGAAAAGCGACGAAAAGTAATTGCGATGCCGAGCGTACGCCGCCGCCCGCGCCAACAGCACCTGCGACGCCCAGCCCGGACCCAACGGTTCCGCCACGCCCCACCAGTCCTGGGGCGGAGATTCTTGCATCCGCTCCCAGATCGCAGGGTCGGAAAGAATAACCGCTAACTGCTGGTATTCGTCCCACGTTGCCGGGGGTTCCAATTCCAAAGCGTCAAATAAATCACGCCGATAAATCAACGTCAGAACCGGGGAACCCAGCGGAACCGCGTATACTTGCCGACCCCACACGATTTCCTGCTGACGGATCAAATCGAAAATATCGCGACGTCCAAACTCCGGACTGTTCACCTCCCGCGGTGGCAAAGGAGTGATCCGCCGACGTTCCGCCAACTCGCCCAACATTCCACTGGGATAAATCACCGCGTCCGCCGCAATCCCCGCTTGCTGGGTATCCAGCAACTGCTCGCCGGTCGCTTCGATCAGCTCGATCTCCGTCTCGGCCCGCGCTCGCCATTGGCGTTCAATCGCCTCGGCCAAACCGGGGTCATCCACCACCAAAACACGGATCGGAAGTGCCGGACGGGCCGGGATTGGCTCCGGTTCCGGCTGGTCAACAGAACATCCCGACAGGACGCTCCCCAATAAAAACCCCGCCGCAATTCGACGTACAAAACCCCAGCCCGGGGAGCCTGCTGTCGAGCTGTGAGGTGGAATACCCGGGACCTCACGTATCGCACACGTCCGCATGACGCTGTTTCCCATCTTTACTTTCGATCAATCGACTCGGCCGACCCCCACCGCATGAAGCTCGGCACTCCTTGGTCATAGCCTACCGCGTTCTCCCTGTTTCGTGCAGTCCTCTTTTGCCGACCGAACAAGAATTCCGCTGGTCACCCTCGCCGCTTTCGCGTATCGTTTTCAGGCAGAGGCAGTGGGGAATCCTCCCGCACCGATTTGTAATTCGTCTGGAGGTTGCTTGCAATGAAAAAAACCCTCTTGTTGTGTGTCGCTTCCGCCGTTCTCGGTGCCTGGCTGGCAACTTGGATCAATGTGTCGCTCCTGGAACCGAACGTGGGCGCCCAAGATTTCGGTCGCTCGGCCACCGCGGAAAATCGTCCCGCGAACACGGGACACTTTGCCTCCGTCCGTGATTCGCATTCACTCCAGGACCCCTCTAACGACGAGGATCTCACCCCCGAAGAACGCGTTAATGTGCGAGTTTACGAAAAGGTCAACCGAAGTGTGGTCAATATCACCACCCGCGTCGGGCGACCCGACAACTTCTTCTTTATGCTCGAGTCGCCCGCCGAAGGCGCGGGCTCGGGCTCCGTCCTCGATGCCGAAGGGCATATCCTTACCAATTTCCACGTGATCGAGGATGCTCGCGAAATCCGAGTTACTTTATTCGATGGCGAAACGTACGATGCCGTGTTGATGGGGGCAGACCCCGTCTACGATATGGCCGTCTTGCGAATCTCGGCACCGCCCGAGGTGCTCGTGCCCGTCGAGTTCGGCGATTCGAACCGTTTGCGCGTGGGTCAAAAGGTGTATGCAATCGGTAACCCTTTCGGGCTGGAACGGACGATGACCGTGGGTATCATTTCCAGCCTGAATCGCTCGCTGCCCGCCCGTCGCGAACGGACGATGAAGTCCATTATCCAAATCGATGCTGCGCTGAATCGCGGGAATTCCGGAGGTCCGCTGCTGGATAGCCGCGGACGGCTGATCGGAATGAATACGGCGATTGCCAGCCGCACCGGAGAAAACACGGGCGTCGGGTTCGCGATCCCCGTCAATAACATCCAACGTGTCGTGCCCCAGTTGATCCAAAAAGGCCGGGTGGTTCGGGCCGACCTGGGCATCACGCGTGTTTACCAAACCGACAAAGGGTTGGTGATCGCAACCCTTACCCCGGGGGGGCCTGCGGATCAGTCGGGACTGCGGGGGTTCCGCATGGTACGCCAACAACGGCGACGCGGACCTTTCGTCTACGAAGAGACGCAGATCGATCGCAGCGCGGCCGACATCATCATCGCGATCGACGGAAAACCCATCCGTTTGGCTGACGAACTGCTCTCGGCGATCGATAATCGCAGCCCGGGAGATGAGGTGGTGCTGACCGTGCTCCGCGAAGGACGCGAGTTCCATGTGGGCGTGGTGCTGGGAGAGGGTGATTAGCCGATTTGCAACCGGTTCGGGTTATGGGCGACGGCTGGCCGCTCGGGTTTTGCATCGCATTGTGTGGAACCGCGCCGCCGCCCCGGTTGGCGGAGTGGGCGGCATGGCTTATGTTGCGAGGAATACGAGGCAGGTGCGTCGGGAGAGGAGCGTTTGGATGATCCAGCGTGGGATAGTCGTGTTTCTGTTGTTCGGCGTGCCCGGTTTGCCGCTGTCGGCGTCCGAGGCGGTGCCGCGGGTGCTGATCGAGTCGGGCGGTGGCGTATCGCAACCGGTGGTGGTCGCGGCCGACTCGCCGCCTCGCGTGCGGGCGGCGGCGGAGGTGCTGGCCGAGTACTTGGCACGCATCGGGAAAGCCGAGGTTCCCGTGGTGGAGGGCTCGGGTGCGACGGGACTGGCCGTGGGCCGAGCTGCCGATTTTCCGGAACTCGCCACCGGCCTGGTCTTCGACGCTGACGATCCTCTCCGCCGTGAAGAATACCTGCTGCGCTCGCATGCCGAGGGGGTTTGGTTGATCGGGGCCAGCGAGCTGGCGGTCGAACATGCGGTGTGGGATTTTCTTTACCGGCTGGGGTATCGCCAGTTTTTTCCGGGCGAGATCTGGGAGGTGGTGCCCGAATTGACGGAACTGCAGGTGGCCTGGGACGCTGTGGAGAGCCCGGCTTTCCATGCCCGCCGTATCTGGTACGGCTATGGCCCGTTGCCCTCGCGGGTGGCCGGGTATCGCCAATGGCTGGCTCGCAACCGGGTGGCACAGGGTTTTCGTCTGCACAGTTCGCATTACTACGAGGCGATCCTTGCGGCCAATCGCGAGGCGTTTGACGAAAACCCCGAGTTCTTCGCCCTGGTGGACGGCCAACGCCGCACGACGGGCAACGATCTGAAATTTTGCATTTCCAACCCCGAACTCCGGCAATTGGTGGTCGAGCATGCTTGCCGCGTCATGCAGGCGGAGCCCGAGCGTGACAGCATTTCGATGGACCCGTCGGACGGGGGCAACTGGTGCGAATGCCCGCCCTGTCAGGAGATGGGCGGGATCAGCAACCGCGTGTTGACTTTGGCGAACGAAGTGGCGGACGCGATCAACCGCTTGGAATCAGGCACCCGTTATGTCGGGATGTACGCTTACAACGAACATAGTCCGCCGCCCTCGATTCGCGTGCATCCGCGGGTGATTGTGAGCGCGACGGCGGGTTTCCTCCGCGGCGGGTTCACGTTGGAAGAAATCATCGACGGCTGGCAAGCTCAGGGCGCGGTGATGGGCGTGTATGACTATTTCAGTGTACTGCCCTGGGATTGGGACCTGCCGGGGCGGGCGCGTGCTTCCCGGCCGTCGTACCTAGCCGATTCGCTGCCCGATTTCTACGCCCGAAACGTCCGCTTCCACGATGCCGAATCCAGCGATAACTGGGGCCCGAACGGGCTGGGATACTACGTGGCCTCCCGTATCCTCTGGGACCTGGACGAAGCCGAGCGGGTGCCCGAAATCGTGGACGACTTCCTGACACGCGCCTTCGGGCCGGCTCGCGAGCCCCTGGCCGAATTCTACCGGCTGATCGATGGCGACAATCACCCCTTGCTCAGCCCGAGCCTGGTCGGGCGGATGTATCGCAGTCTGGCCGAAGGTCGCCAGCGGGCCGCCGAAGACCCCGCCGTGCGCCGGCGGATCGATGAGTTGATCTCCTACACGCGGTATGTCGAATGGAAGCTGCGAGACGAACAGGGCGCGGCCCTGCGCCACGCGCATCGCATCCGGGACGGCGGCATGGTGCATTTCCGCGGGATGTGGCCCTGGCGACAGTCCCAAGGTCTGGATTGGGAAACCATCCCCGACGCCTGGCAGGACGAGTCCGGCTACACCGCCGATGAAACCCTGGAAATTCTGGAAAACGGGATTCGCGATCATCCCGTGGCCCAGTTCACTCCCGTGACATTCAGCCAGAATCTGGTGCCCGCAACGCCCTTGAATCTGCCGGAAGTTCCCACCGGGAACCTGGGGGATATTTACCAACGACATGGCCGCCAGGGCGGGTGCGAGCTGTACACCTGGTTCGCTCAGCCGGGTGAGTTGCCCTTGAAGGTGACGGGCGGGCTGATCGCTCATTATCGGGATCGCGGCAACGTGCATCTGCAGTTGTTCGCCGACGGCTCGCCGACAGATGCGGCGGTGGACAGCGACCGCTCCATCCCGCCGGATGGTCAGGAGCGGCGAGTGGTGTTGCGCAGTTCCCAGCAGGGCCTGCATCGGCTGGAGCTGCGCGACGGGGGCGATGCGAGCCGTCTGGTCTGGCAAGACGACTGGCCGATGGTGCTGAGCTGTACTCCGGGGTCGCCCCCGCCCGTGCGTGGCGCATGGACACTGTACTTCTACGTACCCCGCGGTACCGAGGTTGTGGCCGGCTTCGTCGATCACGCCTCGGGCCAACTCCGCGATGCGGATGGCAACGAAGTGCTGTCGCTGGCCCAAGTCGACGCGCCCGGCTACTTCACCATCCCAGTGCCGGAGGGGCAAGACGGACGGCTGTGGCAAGTCGAACGTTCACGAGCCCAGTTGCGGTTGCTGACCGTCCCACCCTATCTGGCTCGCAACCACCGCGAGCTGCTGTTGCCTCGGGAGGTGGTCCAGGCCGACCGACCCTAATTCGCCGTAACGTCGTAGCACAGAATCGTATCGCCTTCGCGGAGGTACAAGCGGCCGCCGGCGATTACGGGGTGGGACCAGCTGGGTCGATCGCCACTGCCCGGAACCCGGAATGTGCTCTGCTCGTGGTAGCCGTCGGGGCTGGCGGGGGCCAGCGCGATTGTCCCGCAGGCCCAGCGGATATACAGATGGCCGTCGGCAGCCGCGATGCAGGCCGAGCCGCGGCCCGCGCCGCGGGACCGCCAAACCACGTCACCCGTCATCAGCTCGGCGCAGAAGGGGTTGCCCGAGTCATCGGAATCGCCATACAAATGATCGCCGACCAAGACCACGCCCCCGTGCTTGTTCGTCAATTCGGTGCGCAGCGGATACACCTCTTGAATATCCACTCGCCCGTTGCGGGCCGGTATCTGCCGTAACAGGGCCCCGCCGCGACGATAACCGGCTGTGAAAAAGACCAAATCGTCCCGGACAATCGGATTGGGGATCACCGACGTGGTCCGGTCGATCGGATAGCTCCACATCAATTGCCCATCGCGGGCACGGACGCCCAAGGCACCGCCGGCCGTGGTGTTGACGTACACCCGCGTGCCACCCACCTGGCTGATAACCGCCGAGGCATGTCCGGCTCCGCGGTCGCCGGGCCGCGACGCCCTCCAGATGACTTCGCCCGTCGTTTTGTCCAACGCGACCATCGTGGCCGACTCGCCCCCGGGTGTGCATATCAAACGCTCGCCGTCGATCAGCACCGATTCGCTGTAGCCCCAACCGTCCCCGCGCCGGCCGCCCAGATCGTCGACCAAGTGCTTTCGCCAACGCTCGTTCCCGGTGGCCGTTTCCAGACACACCAGGTTGCCATGAGGCGTCAGGACATACAGAAGCTCCCCATCCACCGTGGGAGTCGAACGCGAGCTTTGCCAGTCGGCACGGCCGCTGGTCCAGGGCGGCCCCAAGCGGGCCTTCCAAAGAAACTCGCCGTCGGACAACCGGAAACACACCACGTACTCGTCGT
>SLMF01000605.1 GCA_007133715.1 Planctomycetaceae bacterium | reverse complement strand
TGGCCCAAGCGATCGGAGCCGAATTCCAAGGACAGCCCGCAGGATCGATGGGCGACATCGGCTGCTTCAGCTTCTATCCCACCAAGAATCTGGGCGGCTTCGGCGACGGAGGCATGCTGACCACCCACCACCAATCGCTGGCCGACAAACTGCGGCAATTGGCCGCCCACGGCATGCAAACCCGCTACTACCACCACACGGTCGGTATCAACAGCCGCTTGGATTCCCTCCAGGCCGCCGTGTTGAATGTCAAAATCACGCAACTGGGAAGAGGGTGTGAACAGCGGCGCGCCAATGCGGCACGGTACCAACAGCTGTTTTCTCAAGCCGAATTGGCGGACTGGGTGCAGCTGCCACACGAAGTTCCCGATCGCTATCACGTGTGGAACCAATTCACGATCCGCGTGCGGAACGGTTCGAGGGATGCCTTGCGGAATCAATTGGCGGACCAGCAGATCGGTACGGAAATCTATTACCCGCTGGGCTTGCACCAGCAGGAATGCTTCCGCCCCTTGGGCTACGGACCGGGCAGTCTTCCGGAGACCGAGCGAGCGGCCCGCGAGGTGCTCAGTCTGCCGATCTTTCCGGAACTGGCCGATGTCGAATTGCAGCGGGTGGTGCAAGCCATCGGCGAGGTTGTCCGCCACAACCGCCAAGCGGCCTGACGGCCCAGCGGCTGGCCGCTCGTGGAAATAAACCTAGTGCGGCCTCGCTCCGCTCGGCCGAAACCAAACGGATGGGAGCCGGATGCGGGAAATCCGCCAGTCCGGTTCGGAGGGAGGGGAGACCGGGCAACCGGTCTTCCCTACCCCTATCCGAGTGTATCGTGGCGAGCCGCAGGGTGGGGGAAAGCGAAGGAGCGCCGTAGCGCTATCCACCCGAATCACAAGGCAGCACTGCCTGCCTCACCCGTCCGAATCCGTACCGCGTTCTCGATTGACGTGACAAACAGCTTGCCATCGCCGATCGCACGGGTCTTCGCCGCGTTGACAATCGTTTCGATCACGCGATCGACATGTTCGTCTTCAATCACCACTTCGATTTTCAGCTTGGGGATGAAGTCGATCGTATACTCGGCACCCCGATACGTCTCGCGCTGGCCTTTCTGGCGGCCATAACCGCGGACTTCGGTGACCGTCATGCCGTGGAACCCCAGTTCTACCAAGGCCGATTTGATTTCGTCCAACTTGTGATGCCGAATGATTGCTTCAATTTTTTTCATCGTGTGATCCATGCTGGCGGAATTGGTCTCCGGTTCCTTCTCCCGATGCAATCATTATGCCAAACCTTGCGTTTCTTGAGAATTCGGGGTGGATGCGGTTCTTTTCCGCTCCTTTTCCCAACTCGGGGGTCGGTTGACACGCGTTACCACTCGCCCCAATCGCTGCGACTGCCCAATTTTCGTGCGTCCCGTGCCTGCTAGCACGGCAGCGGCCTGCTCCCGCCAACTTCTGCTTTACAGACCCCGCGCGATGCTTCATACTACGCTGCCCCAGAGATCGGCGTAGAGGAGCGAACAAGGATGGCTGGCTTATCGATGAACGAGATGACGACCTTCCGCTGGTCGTTCGAGGAAGATGTCTACCATTATCGGGCCGCCGGAATCGACGCGATCGGCGTCTGGCGACAGAAGCTGTCCGATTATGGCGAGGACAAGGGGATCGAACTGCTGGCCGAATCCGGCTTGGCCGTCTCGACCTTGCTCTGGGCCGGTGGCTTCACCGGCAGCGACGGCCGCAGTTATCGCGAAAGTGTCGATGACGCTCGCGAAGCCATCGGCCTGGCCGCGGATCTGCAAGCCGGATGCCTGATCGTCTACAGCGGGGCTCGCGGAGGCCATACCCGCAATCACGCCCGACGTCTGTTCCGCTCCGCGCTCCAAGAACTGGCACCCCTGGCCGGCGAACGCGGCGTCTGCCTGGCAATCGAACCCATGCACGCCGATTGCTCCTCCGATTGGACCTTCCTGACCGGGTTCGAAGATACCCTCGAATTGATGCACTCCGTCGATTCACCCCATATCCGCTTGGCCTTCGATGCCTACCACCTGGCCCAAGATGACGCCATTCTGGAGCGACTACCCAGCTTGGTGTCCTATCTGGCACTCGTCCAGTTGGGTGATGCTCGACGTCCCCCGGAAGGCGAGCAGAACCGGTGCCGACTGGGCGAAGGCTTCGTCCCCCTGCAACAAATCGTCGAGATCCTCCAAACGGCGGGATACCACGGGTACTACGATGTCGAACTGCTGGGTGAGGATCTGGACAACCGGGACTATGTCGAGCTGATCGCCCATTCGAAACAGGCCTACGACCGGCTGTTCGGGCCGCAAGCCGTCGATTGCTGACGGGCCGCAACCGGTCAGTCCACGGTGTGGATCGTCAGCCCGGTCAGGTCCTTGACCCGTTCGGGGATCAGGAACGACAGCACATAACCGCAGAAGACACACACGGCGATGCCGATCGAGGCATACAGCAACACGGAGACGTCCGTGTAGTTGCGGACGCCGTACAAGGCGAAGGCACTGAGGATGGCTCCGCCCAGTGCGGCCAGGCCCCCGGTTCTCTTGGTGAAGATGCCCAGCAGGAACAGGCCGCACATGGAACCGCCGAACAGGCCCAGGACGGCCATGAATTGTTCCCACAGCGAGGTGATATCGGCGGTGGCGAACAGCAGGGCCAGGGCGGTCCCCCCGGCACCGGCGGCAAAGGTCAACACGCGTGCCAGGACCAGGTAGGCGCGTTCGCTGGGCAACAGCGAGAACCGCCGCACGAAATCCGTCACGACCACCGTGGAGATGCTGTTCATGCTGGTGGAAACCGTGGACTGAGCCGCCGCGAACACGCCCGCCACGATCAGCCCGGACAAACCGAGGGGCAGTTCCTGGGAGATGAACAGGGGGAAAACTGCGTCGTTCTGCAGTCCCGGTTGCAGACGGGCCGGGTAGAACGAGTAGAACACGAACAGGGCGGTCCCCACCCCGAAGAACAGCAGCGAAGCCGGCAGGACGATGATGGCGTTGGTCCAAATGGATTGGCGGGCCGAGCGGACGTCTTTGGTGGACAGATACCGCTGGACAATGCCCTGGTCGGAAGCGTAAGGCACCAGGCTTTGCCCGATGCCTCCCACGATCAACACCCACAGCGCGGGCGTCATGTAGCTGCCGGCCCCGAAATCCCAGTTGATCATGTGCAGCTTCTGGTACGAGCCCAGCATCTGCCCGACTTCGTCGAAACGTCCCAGCGTGTGGAGGAAGATCACGGTCAGTGCGATGAACGCCCCGCCCAGCAGCACCACGGCTTGCACCGCATCGGTCCAGACCACGGCCTCCAAACCGCCCAAGGTGCAGTAGATGATGCTCAACACGCCCATGATCAGAATGCACTGGGGAACACTGAAGGGAGTGATCGCGGCCAGCGCCAGCGCGGGCAGGAACATCACGATCGCCATCCGTCCCAGTTGGAACAGGGTGTAGGACACGGCCGCGAAAAAACGGGTGGCCAGATTGAATCGCTTCTCCAAATACTCGTACGCACTGGTCGCATCGATGCGGCGGAAAAACGGCAGGATGAACGCAATGATGAACGGAGCCACCGCGATCGCCATCATGTTGACGGTGAAGAACGTCCAGTCGGTTTGGTAGACTTGAGCGGGGATGGCGATGAAGGTGATCGAACTGAGCATCGTGGCGAAGATGCTCAGCCCGGCCGCCCAACCCGGAATCCGCTGGCCACCCCGGAAAAAGTCTTCGGTTGTTTTGTTGCGGAAGGAGAAATAGTAGCCGACCCCGACCATCCCCAGCAGGTAGATGCCCAGGACCGTAAAGTTGAACACGCCGAAGGCGCGCCGCGCCCGCACGACTTGCCCCTGCCAGATTTTGGGAGTCCGTACGCGAGGGCGGATCTCCCCGCTGGGGATCACGATCTGGTCGTCCCACATCAGAGCCGTCGTGGTCACCGCCGCCTGGGGCTGCCTTCCGGCCAGCAACCACGTGTCGGTGATCGTGTGGTAGGCCCACGTCTGGCCCGGAAAACCCGGATGTTGGTCGCCAAGTTCCTCGGCCCGGTGGAACAGTGCACCGTCGTCGCCACCGAACACCAAAATATGGCTCTGCCCGACCGCGATCCCCGGCGCGGCACACACCGAATGCGGCGTGGGGCGGCAAACCTGCCAAGCCCCCGCCGGATCCTGCCCCTCGCGAGCCAACCGCCGCTGCTCCCGCAACGAGAATTTGTAGACGTCCCGCAGGAATTCGATCTCCTCCGCTCCCTCGCCCGATAGCCTGCGACCGCTGATCACAAATACGCAGTCGCTCCGCCCGTCATGCTGCCCGACGGTCAGATTCAAAGCTCGCGGCGGACCCGGCCAGGAGGGCAGCTCGTGCCACACAAACCGCTCGGGATGCGCCCGCTGCGACAGGTCCAGCGACCAGAAATTCGTCATCGCCGAAGCCAGCGAGGCGTCCGCCATGCCTCCCGCCACGTACACCGTATCGCCCAGAAAGGTCGCCGAGCCAAAGGCGCAGGGGGTGGGCAGCGGCGGCAGCGGCTGGGTTACGATCTGGCGGCGCTCCCGATCCCACTGCAACAGGAAGACGTCGGCTGTACTGCTTTGCCCATCCGTGCCGCCCAGACAGACGACGCCCTCGGGCGTCGTCACGGACATCCCGTAGGCCAAGGGGCGTTCCAGACGGAACCCGGTGTGCCAAGCCGTCTGTTCCCCCTCTCGTTCCAAGACCCAGATGGCGTCCCGCACCGTTCGCTCGGATTCCCAAGGCGGCTCGGGAAAATTCGCGCCGCCGGCCACGATCAGGGCGTCGTTGTGCACGCCCACAAAAGCGCCCGCCACACCGAGTTGCTCCTCTTGCTCCGCCGCGGCAGGTAAACGGTCCAATACCTCCCAGTCGAGGGCCCACTGGGGCGACTCGGCGGTCGGCTCCGCCGTCGCTACCACGGCGATCAGCCAGCAGGGCAACATCATCAACAACGCGGCCCACGTCACACGCATCAATGCTTCCCCCCATGCTCCTCGTCTTGTCGCGTCCCGCGACGGCGCGACGAACCCGGTCTCGCCCCCGCGCATGCCGCCATCCTGCGACACGCGGGTGCGGTCACACGCCTCACGGCGACAATTCACAAACGCCGGTGACGTGCAGTTCATACAGCCGCAGGGTCGAACGCCAGGGGCGCAGCCCGACCGGTCCGATTGGCTGGCTGCCGATCTCCTGCTCGTAAACGGCTTCCCCGTTCAGGGAGATTGTCAGCAAATCGCCTTGGCGGACGGCTTCGAAGACGAACGGCACGTCGGACTCGAGGTGTTCGGCGGTGTCGCCCACACGCCGGGTGCTGCCGAAGAAACCGCCTTCGACAAACAGCATGTGGCCCCGTCCGTCGAAGCCGAAATGCTGGACGCCGTCGGCCGGGTCCTCGGCCCCGATGCCGAACACGAAGGTAGCCGCGGTCCCGTCCAGCCGTTCCACGGCCAGCCGGGCGCGGATCTGGAAATCGCCCTCTTGCAAGCCATAGCGGGTGACCAGATAGTTCCCCACACCTTGGTTCTGCAGGGCCTCGCCACGCCGCTCCCAATCCGACCCGACGGTCCGGAACAACCAGGGCATCGCAGGCCAAGCCAACTCGGTTACGCTCTCCGGCAACGTGACCGACGCCTCGAAATCGCGGATCGCGCGCTCCAGTTCCTCCAAGGCACTTTGCAGCTCGCCCCGCTCCGCCACCTCGGAATCCGGCAGCAGCGCGACCAGCGTCAGCCCTTGGGTATCCGCCAAACGCTGTTCGACCGCCGCCGTGGCCTGCTGCAACCGCGCGAACGCAGCGGCCGAGTATTGGCCCGGCTGGTCACCGAGCTCGGCCTGCTGCTGCCAGCTCGCACTCTGTTCCAAGGCTCGCCGAGCGGCATCTTGAGGCCCGCCGACCAGCCAGCTCAGATTGAAGCGGGCCATCCGGGCTCCCCCCGAACCTTCGTACAGCAAGTAGATCCAGCCTTCGCTGGGCGTCCCCGGCCGCCCGGCGGAAAGCGAGGAATAGGCAAAACTGCCTTCGTCGACACACCGTTTGACCGGCCAAGTTTGGCCCCCGTCGAAACTGGCCCAAACATGCCCGTTGCGGCGGCCGCCGTCCGACACGATGTTGCTGAACACCAAAATGTCCTGACCCGCCACCGGCAGCCGCACCAGCCCGCCCATCAGACCGTAGTCGCGGTGCTGCGAACCGTCGGGCAGAACTGCGCAGACCGCCAGATCCTGCCACGTCTGCCCGCCGTCCTGGCTGTGGGCGATGTGTCGCCAGCGAGCCGTCTCGCCCTCCGGTGCCCAATGCCGCCGCGAGTTGTAATAGATCCGGCCGTCGGACAATTCGGCCACCGTGGCCTCCCCCGTGCCCTTGGCAGGAAACGGCGAACT
>SLMF01000255.1 GCA_007133715.1 Planctomycetaceae bacterium | reverse complement strand
GGCCATGAGTTTCCTAACACAATGTATGACGGACACTCCTGTCCGTCGTGCGGGAAATGACGGACAGGAGTGTCCGTCCTACTTCTTTGGTTCCGTTAAGAAACCCGTGTCCAGGTGCTTATAAGAACCAAGAAACCGCCGCTTCCGGAGCCGGCAATTGGATCAGCGGATCCGCGTCACGTGCCCCAAGCGAATGAGATTGCTGTCTGTCTGGTCCTCCCCCGGCGGTTCCGCCGGGATCTCCTTGGAGCCCTCCAGCACATCATAGGCCCAGAGGACCGGCCCGCCGGCTTCGATCCGGTATCCGAACGGCCCCGCTTCCAAGGCGGTCCAGTCGGCCGGTTCCAGCCCGACGATGCCCAACTGGTTCAAAGCGGCCGGCCAACGTCCTTCGACTACCTCGTAACGCTTGATCGCCACCGCCGTCAGCGTCATCCGCCGGTCCAGTTCGTCCCGCTCGTAGGCTTTGGCAAAGGCGGTAACCGACGGCAACAGCAGCTGCGTCAGCACGTCGCTGATCCAGACCCGATTCGAACCGAACCGCGGCTCCTCGAACGCCTTCGCCCGCTCGTGGAGCCCCAACACGCCGCCGCTGCCGAGCTGCTGGACCGCGGCCATGGTCTCCAAATAGTTCCGCCGAGCGCCCATCAGCCGGAACATGGTCATCGGTACCGGACTCCCCGAAAACTCGTGTTGGAGCTGGGAATCGGCCGAGAACAGGGCCAAGCCCATCGCCCGCTCGCCCGCAATCACTTGCTGCCAGCGGCCTGCTGGATCGCGGGGGTCCACCAACTGCTCATGCAGACGTTCCAACTGGGCGAGTTCCCAGTCCATACGAGCCAGCGAGTCGCGGATCGATCGACGATGGACCCCCCGCACGGCGATCGTGACCAAATCATCTACCAGGCACAGGTTCCAATCGAAGGCCAGGATGGTCGCTTGCAGGGTTTCCAAAGCCCGCAAGGCCCGCGCCGTGTCGCGATGGTAACAGGCGTGCTCGAATTCCAGCTGCAGCCAACGCGCAATCGACCGCACGGTCTGCAAATCGTTCAGCAGCGTCGAGAACGATCGAAAAGCGATCGGCTGCCAGACCGGCACCGGATGCCGGTTCGCCTGCTCGATACGATCCAGCAGCGGTCGCAGTTCGTCCAGCAGCGCTGCGACCTGCGGTTCGTCCGGCCAATCGCCACCGGGTTCCAGATCGTCCGGCAACTCGCCACGCCCCACGATGGGAAAAGTTGCCCCCACCGGCCCGGACAGCGATTGTTCCACGGTCGTCAGCACCTCGCGCCAGATGGCCGTGGCCTCCTGCGACGTGCGGGCAAAATACCATTCGGCCATCGTAGCGTCATCGACCGGCTCGCCCGCCGCTCGCAGCCGAGCGATCTCGGCCCGCTCGATCCCCGCGTTGCGAACCACATAGGCCACCAGTCCCCCGACGACCAGCAGGCCCAGCACCAGGGGTAGCCAGGCGATGTACACCAGCCAACGTCCACGATGCGGACGGGGTTGTGGGGAAAACACCTCGGAAGTGGTCATGCTCCGGCTCCTCATGTCAGGCGGCTGCGCCACAAAACTAAATCGCTCCGTTCGTGCGGGTGATCCTCCCCCGCCCTTCGCCCCACGCGTCGCTCAGCTCGCGGCCCCGTCGTTCCCAGCCCGCGTGCCATTGGCCGCCGGGGGAAAGACGCGGCGATTGGGTGCCCGGCAGGGCAAAACTCGGCTGAGTCAGCTGCTGCGGATCGTCCGCCCGAAAATAATGGCCGCCCGGACCCAGGCCATAGTATAACGCGGGACGCTGCCAGTAGTGAGCCAACTCGCGGATCCGTGAGGCATCGCGGCTGTGTTCCGGATGCTCCAGCCGTTCCAGCATCCGCCAAGTCAAATAGTCGGCGGCGCGGCGGCGAATGTACGGATTCGCGGCGTACAGCATCGCAGCCGATTGGCCCCGCCAGCTGTGACCGCCCAACGGCAGCGTCTCGGAACGGCCACGACGAAATCCGGCTCGGTAATCCGCCCAACTGATCAGCAGGGCGCGGCGGCGAGCCGCATTCCGACCCGCTTGATCACCCACCAACTGCACCAGACGGCCGTATAGCTCCCGGCCCAAACGGCGCTCCGCGTCCGACCCGCTCAACTCGTGCACCAACCCCATCTCGCCCAAATCCGCACCGTCCTGGTCGATCAGCCGGTCGCTCCCCCGCCAACGCTCGATCAACGTCCCCAACAGGCCCATTGCCCGCCCATATCGCTGGCCCATCTCCTCCGAATCCGGTTGCCTTTCCCAGGCCATCCGGGCCAGACTGATCTCCGCCAGCAGGATTCGTAGTGTCGCCTTGTCGAAACGCAGCGGCCGCGTATCGGCCAGCAAGGCCTGTTCAAACCGCTCCAACGCGTCTGCCAACTCGCTGCGATGGCAAACGGCCGTCCGCCTCTCTTCTCCAGGAACCTGCAGGAGCGACTCCTCCCGCGGGCGGTACGTGATTCGCAACTCCTGCGCCTCGATCGCCCCCCGCGATGCCGACACTTCTTCCAATAGCTGCTGCCGCAACTCGACCGGCATCCCCGGCTGACGAGCCATGTCCCAGCCCAGCGGCAGTAGCGGACCCACGATCACCAGCACCAGCACCCCCGCCACCGGACTCCAAAAACCCCAACCCAGACGATGATCCATCCACCGCCGCATCCAACCCCAGGTCAATAGCCACGGCAGCATTCCCAGCAGAACCAGCACTTCCGGCGGTGTGCCGAAATCCTGGAACAGCAACAGCCCGTAAGCGGCGAAACCGCCCGCCAGCACCGGGGCGACGATCGCCGCGATCGTCGCGCTGCGGATCGCCCAACCCACCGCCTGGGATGCGCCGTACACGAACAGCAACCCGACTACGCTCAATAACACCAACGCCACCGAGAGACGCGGAGCAAATCCCGCGTCCTGGAAACCCGCGTCCTGTAATAACGGCTTCGGCAACAGCAGAAGAAACAATACCTGATGCACCGCCAAGAGACTCAACGGCACCGCATGCCGGGTCCACCAAACCCTCGTCGGAGAAACCCCCCGCTCGGCGAGAAAACCAATCCGCTCCTGCAACGTGTCACCCTGAAACGACAGCACCCCCAGCCAGGATGTGGCCAGCAAGATCAACACCAGACTCAGCTCGTGAGCGTGATGCAGCACCAGCGCCGCCAACAACAGCACCCCCAGCCACTGCAGCACCCGCTGATTCTGCCGCACAAACTGCCAGACCAGCATCGACGTCGGCTCGTAGGGCGGCTGGGTCCACAGCGGAGCGTCGTCGCCCGAGGCCAGCGACCCGATCTGCCACGCCCGTCGCCGCGTGGGCATCGCCTCGGGTCCCAACGCCTTGCGAGCCCCTCGCCATCCGAGTGCCAGAAAGACCGCCGCCAACACGACCGTCAGGGCCGCTGTGACGCCCGGTTCGAAAGCCACTCCCGCCGGCCGCACCCACGAGAAACGCTGCCCCAGTGTCAGCCACAGCGAACCCAGCAGCCCCGGCAAAATCGCTATGGGTAGCAATGCCAACAGCGCAATCAAGGTCGAACGAAAGTACCAGGCCGTGGCGAAACCGGCCAGCAAAAAATACACGCTTTGCAGCGGCCAGACATACTCCCAACCCCCCGTACCCAACCACGCCGCCGAACGGAGCGCCTGACCCGACGGTAGCCAAAATAACGCCAGCAAACCCAAGTTCACACACCACACACCTGCCAACGCCAGCAAAGCCACTCCCAGCTTGACCCGCCAGATGTCGACCGCGGATACCGGCAACCACCGCAACCAGTCCAGCGTCCGCTGCTCCCGCTCCTGGGCCACCAGCAACGCACCCACTCCCAACGCAAACAGACTGGGCATCCCCGCAAACAACAGCAGCCGAGGCGTAAACGTCCCGAAGCGCTGGAATAAGACCAGAAATTGGAAAAAGAGCCCCAGGAACAACTGCATCCAAATCAGCGGCAGTACCTGGCGTGCCTCTTTCCAGCACAGATGACGCAGCGCAACCGAGCGGTTCATGCCGTGGGTACCTCGCAGCTCGATGTTTCCGGGGCCTTACCCCGAGGACGCGCACAAGCCGTAAATAATTCGTCCAGCGTGGCCGGGCGAGCCTGTACCCCGATCACGCCAGGATGAACGGCCAACGAACGCTGCAGCGACTCCGGAAAACCCATCACCACCCATCGCCGCTGCCGACCCGAAGACTCCTGGCTGAGCACCTGCACCGCGCCGTCCAGCGGCGGTAAAACCGTCAACGGATCCGCCAGACTGATCGTCACCAGCCGTACCGTCTCTTTCAGTTCGCTCAGCGAGCGGATCAAGCAGAAACGACCCTCCCGCAGAAAAGCCACATGGTCCGCTACCCGCTCCACCTCCGTGATCTGATGGCTGGACAAGAGCACCGTCTTGCCCACCGCCGCCCGGTCCACCATGCTCTCCAAAAACGCACGTCGCACCAGCGGATCCAATCCGGACGTCGGCTCGTCCAAGATCAACAGCTCGGGATCAGAAGCCAGTGCCAACGCCAAAGCCACCTTGGCAAACTGACCCTTGCTCAACCGGCGGATCTTCACAACCTCCGATAACTCGTAACGGCGCAGCAAGTCCCGGTAACGCTCCAGAAAACCGGGCGGGTAGAACGCCGAGGCAAACCAGCCGATCTCCCCCACCTGCATCCAGTCGTACAGCGGCGGAGCATCCGACACATAACCCACCCGGCGGCGAATCGCCATCGCCTCTCGTAACGGATCGTATCCCAACACCCGGCACGTACCCCCACTGGCCCGCAAAAAACCGGTCAAGATCCGAATCAACGTCGTTTTCCCCGCCCCGTTCTCCCCCAATAAGGCAAACACCGTACCCGACGGAACCTGCAAGTCGACTCCGTCCAGTGCCCTGCACCCGGGAAAACGCATCGTCAAGCCGCTGGCAGAAATCACATCCGACATCGCTTCGCCGCTTTCATGTCAATAGGAACCTTCCGCACTCGACCGTGCCGCCCCAATACCACTCCGCTCAACCCGGCCCCGCTACCTGCGGCGGCGAAGCCACCGTGGCCACGCGGCCCGCCAAGCTGCCCAATTCGCGGTCCACCATCGCCCGGATCTCCCCCGCCTGCAAACCGCCGTGCAATGCCTCCGCCAGCACAAATCGCAACCGCTCGGTGATCAAAGCCCGGCGGAGTTCTTGACAACGCTCCGTCGCGCCAGCACACACCGCCAGACCCCGACCACGCCACGTCTCGATCACCCCGTCCGACTGCAATTGCTGGTACGCGCGGGCGATCGTGTTCGGATTGATCGCCAGCTGCTGGCTCAACTGCCGCACACTGGGCAGCAGTTGTCCCGGACGGAGTGTCCCTTCGGCGATCGCGAATTTGACCTGCCGCACGATCTGATCGTATATCGCCACGCCATCGCTGGGATCGATCGAAAAGAACATCCTTCACCCCCACCCTGAACCCTGCTGTATCGGTGTACTAGTATATTAGCACAGTAATTCGCCGGATGTCAAGAGCGGAGAGCCACTTTTCAAACAAAATTCCGGCTCGATCCGCAGCACGTCTGGCGGCATGCGAGCCGATTTCGCAGCGTGTCCCAAAAAAAACGGAGCCAAAGCGCCAACAGGCGTTGACAAAAGCCGCTCAACCACCAAAATAACTCGCACACGGCTATCCTGCCGACGCACGCCCCCTTCGTCTAGTGGCCCAGGACACCGGATTCTCAGTCCGGGAACAGGGGTTCGACTCCCCTAGGGGGTACCTTAGTGGCCTGCCAGTAGTGGCCACAACTCGCCACAGTCGGCCGTAAATCGTTACCTGCCAACGTTTTACGGTCGCTTGTGCCTTCCGGGTGACTATTGGCGAACATTGGCGTATCCCACTGCGTGCACCCACCCCCGACCCCGTTACCCCCCCCTTTGTTTTCGGTCGCTTGGCGAAAGTGTTCCTCGGTCACCTGCAGGTAGTGGTCCCGTGCAACCGCCGGGCTGTTTCCAATCCACTTACACACTACATGCAGGGGGTATTCGGCCGTGAGTTCGGTTTCCCGCGATGCCCGCAAGTTCTGGAACGACTTCGGCCAGGGCTGCAGTGCCGCCCGCCGGATAATCCGCGTAAACTGAGTGCGCAGATTCGCGGTCTTGTCCCGATACCGCTGGACAACATAAACCGTCCCCTCGGGGGCCAGCTCGAAAGCCGTGTCAAGGTACGGTCGCAGCTCGGGGAAGATAGGGACAACCCGGCTTTCGCCGCCTTCGTGGTGCTCGGTCTTGGGGCTGTAAACGGTCATCCGGCCTTGGTCCCAATCGACACCATCCCACCGCAGGGCCAAATGCTCGCTCGGGCAACGCAAGCCGCTGCCTTGGAAAACGCACGTATCCCTGGAAAGGAACCCGTGGCGGTCGATACGGGGGTTAAGGGGGTTAAGGGGGTT
>SLMF01000488.1 GCA_007133715.1 Planctomycetaceae bacterium | reverse complement strand
GGAACCTGCTCGGGCCGGACCGGCACGGGTAACGGGCGGCACATCTGCAGACTGTACTCCTTGATCGTGTCCAACCGCAGTTCGACGTTTTCGGGATCGATCAGCAGAGCCGCCTCGCGCAGCCCCAGCGAATGCTGCCAAGCTCCGACCCGCCCGAACTGCCGGGCCTGCTGGACCAACCAGTCTCGCTGCTCGGCCCGAGAAAACCGGGGCTGCGGATCGTCCAGGTCCAGGATCTCCCGCGGCAGTTCGGCGGTCAGCAGTCGGATCAGGCGGTCGGGCGCGAGGCCCGTTTTCCGGATCTCCTGGCTCGCGTCCCCGCGGCGGAGGAACACGGTCACGTCGATGGTCGGCGGTCCGGCCGCCACGGCGTCATGTACGGTGAATTCGCCGTCGACCAGCACCGGCACAGCCCGCTGGCGAAGCGCGGCACGCCGCTCGGCGGTGGCCAGCGAGCGTTCTTGCGCGACGGCCCGCGCTTCCTCGATCTCCAGCACGGCCGTACCCGAATGCAGCCCGAGCGCATGCTGCAGCAGATAGGCGTAGCCGGCCTGCCAATGATCGTAGTGGTGCGTCAGATTCCGGGCCAGAAAGTGGCTCACCCCCACCACGCGTTCGACGCCGTCGGGAAAGCGCCGCCGCGTCTCCCCAACCGCCTGGACCAGGGCTTCCAAAAACGCATCGACGCCCGTTTCCGCCGGATGCTCCTGATAGTCCAGCCGGGTGCCGGTTTCGCAATCCGCCAGAACCCACCGCCAGACTTCCTTCGATTCGGCAGCCGCGGTATGTTTGTCGAGCCGTGCCAGCACCAGCAGCCGGTCGGCGCCCAGCACATGCCCCAATTGCAGCCGCTGGCGGACCGAATCCGCCTCTCCGATTGTGGATAACGCGTACTCGACGGCCAGCGATTCCCAGCTCGCGCGCTCGACCACCTCGATCCCCTCCCACGCCGCGAGGCGGGCACTGGCCAAATCGGTCAGACCAAGCTCCTGGCTCGCAGGACAGCCGAGGATCGCCCAGCGTTCGGGCCCCGCGACAGCAGCCGCGGGATCCACCGGCTGCGGGCCAGCCTTCCCCGACCGTTCCTGCAGCGAATCAGCCCAGGTTGCCCAATCCTCCCCTTCTTCTGGCAGAAACACCTCGGACGGCGGCGGCGAGATTGCCGCTTCCAACTCGCTGCCCTCGACTCCCGTCGTCGTGCTCGCTGGCCGGGCGGACGTCCCGCCGCCAGGCGGCGGCACACACCCGGAAAAGATGCTCATCATCAAAACGGCACACCAACCCGGATACCTCCAGCACCTCGGTCCACCCCGCGCACGCCATTCTTTCATCCGGAAACTCCCCGTCTGAGCCCCACCTTGCCAACGCCGATTCACGGCTGGCTTGTCGTGACGAGTTTCGGGAACAGCCGTGCGGCGATCTTGCTCGCCGCCGCCTCCAAGGCCTGCTTGGCCGCCGTATGCTCGCTCAAACCCAGCCCGACCGTGGTCTGCCGATCTGCTGCCAGCACTCGACCCGTCGCCCGCTCCACCGCCTGGACCTCCACTCGTCCGCGGACGGACACCATTTGCTCGTGCCGTGCACCAAACTCCGAAAACGCCTCGCCCCGCAGCAACACCTCCGCTTCCGCTCGCTCCCCCCTTTCCGCGTCGATCAGCGGAAAACCCAACTCGCCCGCGATCCGCATGAATTCCGTGGCTGCCGCCGGATCGATCGTCGGTTGGCCGATATGCCGCTCCGGAATCTGAACCATCAGGCTCGGCCGCTGCGCACCAGACATCTGGCGGCGAAGACGCGCGAACGTCTCGGCTTCCGTCGCCGCTTCGGCTACCAACTGGCCAGCTTGCCGCCGAATCGTCCCCGCCACCAGGCCGCCCAACTCCTTCACCAGGCCGCCCAAGTCGTCATCCGTGCTGCCTTTTACCGACGCGCCCAAAACTCGGCTGGTCTCCGTCCCGATGATCTTGGCGACCAGATACAGGTTCTCCTCGATCTGGATCACCGACCCGGACAGCAAAATCTTCGCACCTGTCAACTGGCCGACCTGAACCGCCTGGTCCGGCCGGACCACTCCCGACAGACTCAAGCCTTGTTCCTCAAGGATTCGATCCAATTCACCGCGTTCGACCAAAAACATCTCCGGACGCACCACCAGTTCGGCCAGCAGCAGTTCACTCACCGTCGCCCCGGAACCCTGGACGGCTTGACCCCGTTCCTGAAAAGCCAGGATGGCCGTCGGATACAGCACGCCGTCTTCCGCCATTGCGGCCCACGGCACCGCGGGCATGAATCCCAACAGCAGTGCCACAACTCCCCACAACTTTTGATTCCGCGACATCAGCGAGTCTCCTTTTTATAAAATTGCCGATTCGCTCAGCGGGTCACCCCGGAGGCATCGGCCCGGGTCACGTGTTCCAAAATCTGCACCAACAAGAAACGGGCCGTCGGACCCGCATCCCAGCGAGCGATCAGCGGCAACCCGCACACGACCAGCGTGGCTTCCGGATCCGCATAGTCGCTTCGAAACCATACCCACGGCCCGGCATCCGGGCTGACCGCCAACACAACTTGGCCCTGCTCACAGGCGAGCGTCATTCTTTGTACCCCACCGCCGTCTTCCGTCCAACTCTCGCCATCCCAACGCGGGTCCAGCTGGGCGATCACCCCCGGATCGCGCAGGCTCAGCGTGGCGGGAGCGGGCACCGCGCCGGGGACGGGCAACGCCATCCGGCCGTCCGCCGGTGCCAACCACAACACCGGCGTACCCTGCTGAACCGCCGCCAAGACGGCGGCGGCCACGCCCGCCGAGGCGTCCAGCTCCGCTCCCTCGCCGATCACGATCAAACCGGCATTGGAAGCTGCCAGTAGCTCGCTCCGCTCCAGCCGCCGATAGGGCAGCGACGCCCGGTCCCAGACGGCCGCCGTCGCGCCCACCGGGTCGAACAGCACGATATCCAGCGATTCCAACCACCGGGTGCGCCCGGCAAAGGCATCGCGAGGATAAATCCACAATTGCTGACGATCAATCACCGGCGGCGTCCCGACCGCGTCCCCCTCAATAAAAACCGACAATTCCGCCGCCAAAACGACCCCTTCGTTCACCGCGGGCAAACGCGTCCGCACCGCCACCCGGGCCAATCCCTCCGAGGCGATGACATACCCCGTTTCACCACGCGACCAGGTGCGCCGATGGGTCGTCAGCGACCATCCGAACCGCCCCCTCGCACCCGCAGGGCCCTCGATTCGGTACGCACGTTCCAGTTCGGTACCGCCGAACAGGTTCCGCGACGCGCTGTCCGCTTGCAAGCGGACCGCTTCGTCCCACCCCGCAGCCCCCGCCGAAGCCGCCAACCAAATCACAACCAACAGCAGCACGATCTGCCGCTTTACCCTGCCTGCCATGACGGTCACTCCCTCTCGTCTAACCTTGCAACAAGCTGGCCACCTGCCACAGCTGATACTCTGCGGTCTCGGTGTGGTGCGCGGCGATCCGAACCGGTACCCCCGGCACGAACAGACCACTGGCCGACGGCTCCCAACCGCCGGGCTCCCACGCCGCCAGCCCCGTGTCGACGGCAATCATTCCGTCCGGCAGCACATAGGCCCAAAGAAACAGGGCCCCCTTCTCCGTCTGCCACTGCACCATCGTTTCGGAGCGGGCTACCACGTCGACCAGGCGCACGGGCGACCATGCCGTCCGACGCGGACTCCGCCGGACCAGCAGCAGCCGGATCGCCACCGGAGCGCCTCCCGCGTGTCCCGGCTGAGCTTCGCTGGCCAACCCCAAATCCACACGGCGACCCTCTTCCGCGAACCAAGCCAACCGGCAGTCGAACAAACGTTCGGTCTCGACCAGCAACTGCCGCTGAACGGCAAGTTCCTTGGAAGAATGCAGGATGCAGGGCAACGTCACGTCCACAGGGGGATCGGGGTCTGGTCTGTCGAGGGGCATCCAGACGGCCAGCCCCAGCACACCGGCGCATACGAAGACCACCGTAAGGGCCGTCCAAACCGCCGCGCGCTGCCCCGTTCCCGCCCGGTGTTCCCCAGCGAGAACCTCGAATTCGTTCGCCCACGACGCCGCCCGAATCCTGGCCTGCAAATCGTCCTCGCCCCCCTCGGACAGCCGGTGGCGAGCCGACCAGTCGCATAGCAAAATGTCAATCCGCTTTCGTTCGTCCCCGTTCATAACGAGAGATACCTCCTCAGACGATGCGTCAATTGCCGCCGCGCCTTGTGCAGTCGCCAATAGACGGTCGCCTGCGTACAACCCTCGATGCGAGCCACCTCGGCCACGCTGGCCCCGTCAATCGCGGTCAGCACCATCACCGCGCGGAGCTTGGGAGACAGATCGGCCAAGGCTGCCGTGATCTGCTCGTCCAGTTCCGTCTGTAACGCCACCCGAACAGCCTCCTCAGCTGCTCCCACGCGTTCCACCATTTCAGCGTGATACTCCACACGGGTGGAACGCTGCCGCCGCAAACTGCTGTACGTGACATTCATCGCCAGCCGGTACAGCCACGTGGAAAAGCGGGCTTCGCCACGATACGTGTCCAGCTGACGAAACGCTCGCAAGAAAACTTCTTGAGTCACGTCGTCGGCCAGCGAGTGATCCAGCACCATGCCGAACACCAAGCCCCGGATTGGCCGCAGGTACCGCTTCAGCAAGCAGTCCAAAGCCTCCCGATCTCCGGAACGCCGATAATGGCGCAACAGGTCTTCGTCCTGCGGCGCTTCAACCGAATCGGATGCGGGCGGCGTCACGGGATACAGTTCCTTTTCCTCGTCACCAGACACGGCAGATACGACCTCATAGGATAAGACACTCGCGCCGGGAAAAACCTTGGCCAGAAAATCACTGTCAAATTTCGCCCCGATTTGGCTGCACGACCCGTGGATTTTAGCTCGTAGGATGGGCATTCCTGCCCGTCGGAACATCAAAGACGGACCAGCATGTCCCTCCTACTATCGGGATTTGGCTACGGGTCGGGAACCAGCTCGATGAGGGGGCTCGGTGAGTTGTTAATTGTGTTTTCCTGCCCTCCACAGCACAACCGGCTCGGTTTCCCGGCACCCACGTGGTAGTTCGGCCGTTGACAAGCTAGAATGAACAACATAATCCAATTCGGTGCCCCCCAGGCAGGTGGGGCAATTCCCATTGCGAGGTGCTATGACCGCCGAAAAACCAAGTGCTGCGAATCTGTACCGCGTGCTCCAGCAGCTGGATGAGAACATGGCTCGGGTGGTGCTGGGCAAACCCGAAGTGGTCCGGATGTGCGTGGTCGCCCTGCTGGCCAGCGAGCATGTGTTGTTGGAAGACGTCCCGGGGGTTGGCAAGACCCTGGTGGGCAAGGCCTTGGCCAAAAGCGTCTCGGGGGATTTCTGCCGTCTGCAGTTCACCCCCGATCTGTTGCCCAGCGACATTGTGGGCAGCAGTTTGTTCAATGCGCGGACGTCGGAGTTCGAGTACAAGCAAGGTCCCATTTTTGCCAACGTGGTGCTGGCAGACGAGATCAATCGGGCGCCGCCACGGACGCAGAGTGCGTTGTTGGAAGCGATGAGCGATGCGCAGGTTTCGGTGGACGGCATCACCTATCGGCTGCCTCAACCGTTCATGGTGATCGCGACGCAGAACCCCTTCGAATTCGAGGGGACTTACGCCCTGCCGGAGAGCCAGTTGGATCGTTTTCTGTTGCGGATTTCGATGGGCTACCCGGATCGGGCGGCCGAGCGCCAGGTGCTGACGACGCATCGTGACGGCGAGCCGGTCGAGGTGCTGGAAGCGGTGATCACGCCGGACCAGGTGCTGCAGGCCCAGCATCTGGTGCGCCAGGTGCAGGTCGAGGATTCCATCTACGAGTATCTCTTGGATTTGGTCGAGGCCACGCGGCAGTGCGACGAGCTGCACGTGGGGGTCAGTACGCGGGGTGCGTTGAGTCTGTATCGAGCGGCCCAAGCCTCCGCTCTGCTGGATGGCCGCGATTTCGTGGTCCCGGACGACATCAAGCAACTGGCCGTGGCGGTGCTCTCGCACCGCGTGGTGACCAAGGGGTTCATTCAGGCGGACAGTCGCGAATCGGCCGAAGCGATCATCCGCCGTCTGATCGACGAAACGGTCGTGCCGTCCTGAGACAATGCGACCGGGCCAGAAGAATTAGCCAACTGGTGGGGGGGAGTGACAGGCAGATATGGATTTTCTGCAACTGGAAGGCAAAACCATCCTGGTTTTCGGCGTGGCCAATCGCAAGAGCGTGGCCTATCACATCGGCCGGACGTTGACGGAAGTCGGTGCCGAACCGGTGTACGTGGTGCAGGATGAAACGCGGCGGCACCAGGTGGCGCAGCTGCTGGCGCCGGCCGAGATCTACGTCTGCGATGTCGAATCCGAATCAGAGATCCAGCGGCTGCAACAGCAGCTGGCGGCCCGCGGTTCCTGCTTTCATGGCCTGGTCCATTCTTTGGCCTTTGCCGATTATTCGGACGGCATGCGGCCTTTTCACGAGACGGCGAAGCGCCCGTTTCTCCAAGCTCTGGATATCTCCTGCTATTCGCTGATCGCCCTCGCGAACGCCCTGAAGGAACAACTGGACCCGGACGCCTCGGTGGTCACGATTTCGATCTCGACTACGCGGATGGCCAGCGAGAATTACGGGTTCATGGCACCGATCAAAGCGGCTTTGGATTCGTCGCTGGCCTTTTTGGCCAAGTCGTTCAGCGCGTTTTCGCGTGTCCGGTTCAATGCGGTGGCCCCGGGTTTGTTGAAGACGTCCGCTTCGGCCGGCATCCCGGGCTATGTGGATTCGTATTTGTATGCCGAGCAGATCATTCCGCGGCGGCGGGCGGTCCAGACGGCCGAGGCGGCCCATGCGGCCGTGTTCTTGCTGAGTCCCCGCTCGTCCGGGATCAATGCCCAGTCGCTGGTGGTCGATGCGGGGATGTCGATCAATTACTTCGATAAGCAACTGATACAAAGGGCCCTGCGTGAGCCAAGCGATTGAGATGACGCCCCGCGGTCCGGTGCGGGGCACGATCCGCCCGCCGGGTTCCAAGAGTCTCACCAACCGGGCTCTGGTCTGTGCCGCCCTGGCCCGCGGCCGCTCGATCCTGACCGGTGCCTTGGACAGCGAGGATACGCGGGTCATGATCGACTCGCTGAACCGTCTGGGGATCCCCGTCCGGCCGGATTGGTCCCGGGCGACGTTGACGATCGACGGGGCGGGCGGGCAGATCCCGGTGGCCGATGCCGAGTTGTTCCTGGCCAACAGCGGGACCTCGATCCGCTTCCTGACCGCGCTGGTGACGCTGGGACAAGGCCGCTATCGGCTGGACGGCGTGCCGCGGATGCGGCAGCGGCCGATCGCCGATCTGCTGGAGGCCTTGCAGCAGTGGGGTGCGGATGTGCAGAGCGAGCGGGGAGACGGTTGCCCGCCGGTGATTGTTCAAGCGGGCGGCTTGCCCGGTGGCCCGTGTGGGGTCCGCGGCGATATTTCCAGCCAGTTCCTCAGCGGCCTGCTGTTGGCCGCCCCCTGCGCGCAAGCCGGAGGCCAGGTGTCCGTCGCCGGACCGCTGGTCTCGCAGCCCTACGTGCGGATGACCCTGGCCGTGATGCGTGCCTTTGGCGTCCCGACCACGGCCGCGGCCGATCTGAGCCACTTCCAGGTGCCCGCCTGCGGGCATTATCAGCCGGTGCGGTACGAGGTCGAGCCGGATGCGTCGGCCGCCAGTTACTTCTGGGCCGCCGCGGCAATCAGCGGCGGCCAAGTCACCGTCCAAGGACTGTCCTTCCAAGCTCTCCAAGGCGATGTGGCTTTCTGTAACTGTCTGGCACGGATGGGCTGCCACGTGACGGAAGCCCCCGACGGACTGTGCGTCGCCGGACCTGCCCGGCAGGGGATCGACGTGAATATGAATGCCATCAGCGATACGGTCCAAACCCTGGCCGCAGTGGCTCTGTTCGCTGACAGCCCGACGTCCATCACCGGGGTGGGGCACATCCGGCACAAAGAGACCGATCGGATCGGCGATCTGGCACGCGAGCTGCGCAAGCTGGGTGCCACCGTGGAGGAATCTATGGACGGCTTGCGGATCATCCCCGGCCCCCTGCACGGGGCGCGGTTGGCGACCTACCAGGACCATCGCATGGCGATGAGCTTGGCCTTGGTGGGCCTGCGCACGCCGGGAGTCTGGATCGAAGACCCGGCCTGTACGGCAAAAACCTATCCCCGCTTTTTTGACGACCTCGCGCGTTTGTGTGCGAACCCGGAATCGTGAACGACATGCAAGCCTTGGTATTCACCGGTGTTGGGCAGCCGTTGCGATGCGAGCAACGGCCGGACCTGGTGCCGCGTGAGGGGCACGTGGTGGTGGAATTGAAAGCGGCCGCACTCAACCGCCGCGACTACTGGATTACCCGGGGTCTGTATCCCGGAATCCAGACGCCGGCCGTGCTGGGATCGGACGGTGCCGGGATTGTAGGACAAGTGGGCCGCGGCGTGCCCAGCTCGTGGTGCGACCGCCACGTGGTGCTCTACCCGGGGCTGGGCTGGGGCGAGCACCCCTCGGCTCAGGGCCCCGAATTTCGGATGTTGGGCATGCCGGACGACGGCACCCTGGCCACGGTGGTGGCCGTGCCCGTCGGCTCGTTGTTCTCCCGGCCCACCCACCTGGACTGGCAGCAGGCGGCCGCCCTGCCCGTGGCCGGACTGACCGCTTGGCGCGCGCTGTTCCCCCAAGCCCGTTTGCAGCCGGAGCAGCGGGTGTTGATCACGGGGATCGGCGGGGGCGTCGCCATCTGCGGCCTGCAATTCGCCGTCGCGGCCGGAGCGGAAGTCTGGGTCACCTCGTCCTCCGCCCGCAAAATCCAGCATGCGCTCAGTCTGGGAGCGCGAGGTGGCGTGAATTACCAGACAGACGGCTGGGCAACCCAACTCCGCGATCGGAGCGGTCCCCTCGACGTGATCCTGGACGGTGCAGGCGGCAAAGGCTATGGCCAACTGATCGAACTGGCGACCCGAGGCGGACGGATCGTTAGCTATGGAGCCACCGCCGGACGTCCGCCCGACGTGAATCTGCACAAAGTGTTCTGGAAACAACTGCATCTGATCGGATCGACCTTGGGCTCGCCCGATGACTTCGCCGCCATGCTGGACTTCGTCGAACAGCATCATGTGCGGCCGGTGGTCGACCAGGTGTTTCCACTGGACGACGCCAATCGCGCGCTGCACCGCATGGCGGAGTCCAGCCAGTTCGGCAAGCTGGTGCTGAACTGCAATATCTGACACAGGCACCAAAGACTGACCTGTACGGTCTGCCAAGTCTCAGATTTCGAGTTCGGGAGTCTCGAATTAGTTGGTTTGGGACGCGGTCGAGTTGCTGTTTGACTACTGCATTAACGAACTGAGGTCCACGTCGGCCCGGCCCGAGTTTCTGGTCGAGGGGGATCCATTTGATCGACTGGCGTGACGAACCCAAGCCGTTTTCGTTGTCCGTGCGGCCTCAGGCTTTCTTCAGTCCGGCTCCCCTGCATTTCCGGTTGTTCACCCCACTTGAACCCTACGACGCGGCAGTTCACGAGCGGGCGTTTCGCACAGGCGACTACGCTCCCTTGGTGCGGGAGCGGGAGCTGTGGGGGAGACCCGAGCGGGGTCGGTTCGATGCATCGATTGACATGGAAGGGGAGACGCCCCTATCGGCTGTCATTCGACACCAGGGTTTCCCGAATCCAGCGTTACGAGTTTGTCGAGGGTACGGCCAGCGGGGAGCTTGAGTCTAAGAGTCCTGCCAGCGACAGGTTTTTCGGGATACCCCCCCTGCCTTGGGTGGTTGACATTCGCCTCGCAGTCCGCGCAGAATCGGTAGATGCGGGGGCGGGTTGGAAAAAAACCCAAGCCGCCTCATTTCTTGATACGAGCCGGAGCCTGACGGACCTCCCGGACGCACAACCGGCAGGCGGGCCAGTCGCGTTGACGGATTTGCGGAACGTTTTTTCAAGAACCAGGAACGCTAAACTCTTGGCACGCTGTTTGCGGCAGATCAGACTGAGGGAAGATTGAGAATGAACCATAAGGAGACTCACCATGCCGAGCCACATCCGAATGTTCACTGCCTGTCTAGGGCTCCTGTCAGCGCTGGCGGCGTTACCGGGCCCGGTCCGGGCCGACGACAACACCGTCAAGGTGTTCATTCTGGCCGGCCAGTCGAACATGGAGGGCAAGGCGAATAACTTGCTGTTCGACCACCAGGCGACCGATCCTGGGACGAAAGACTTTTTCGCCCACCTGCGCGACGGCGACAAGTGGGCGGTGCGCGACGATGTGTTCATCAAGTTCCTCGGGCGCAAGGGGCCCTTGACGGTCGGCTACGGTTCACCCGACAAGACCGGCCCCGAACTGGAGTTCGGATACCTCTTGGGTGAGCACTTCGACGAACCGGTGTTGCTGGTCAAGGCGGCGTGGGGCGGGCATTCGCTGTACCAGAAGTTCCGCTCGCCCTCGGCCGGGATGCCCAGTGATGCGCGTTTGCAGGAGGAACTGGCCCAGGCCCGGGAGAAAGTGAAGGAGAACAACGAGAAGCGCAATCGCAACGATCCGCTGCCCACGATGGATGACATCCGCAAAGAGTACGGTATCTCCTACCGCAACATGCTGGCGGAGGTGAAGGATGTCCGGGGCAATTACGCGACGATGTTTCCGCAACTGAAGGGCAGGAAGCTCCAGATTGCCGGGTTCTTCTGGTTCCAGGGATTCAATGACCAGTTCGGCGAATACGCTCCCAAGGAATACGCCCGGAACATGCAGCTTTTCATCCAGGACGTGCGCAAGGATTTTGGCGTGCCGAACCTGCCGTTCGTGATCGCGGCCATCGGCACCGGCGGGTCGAGTCATCCCGCGGACCACCCCGTCATGCTGGCGCAACTGGCGATGAACGAGGTGCCGGAGTTCCAGGGTGATGTCAAGGCGTTCCGCACCGACGTGCTGGTCGATAGGGCTGCGGAAGAGGCGTTCCCCACCTGGCGGGAGAATTTCGAGCAGTGGCAGAAGATCGGCTCGGACCGGCCTTACCACTACTACGGCAGCGCGATCTGGTACACCCGCATCGGCCGCGCGGCGGGCGAGGCGATGCTTGAATTGCTAAACAAGCCGGGCACGTGAGGCCCCACGTTTGACACATCCTTGCCCGCCCCTGCAGGAAGCGGCACGCATCACTTCGACGTGCGTCGGAATGGTTAGTTGCGTGAATGCTGGCAGCGGGTATTGCAGTACCGAGCGGAGAGAGGGTATGATCCGCCAACGCAACACCCATTCGGGAGGTAGTCTCGTGAAAGAGTCGTTGAAGGTATTCATCACGTTTCTGGGCGCGCTGCTGATCATGCCCGCCTGCCCCGCCGCCGACCAGGCTGGCGCGTCGCAGCCCAACATCCTGCTGATTATGACCGACGACATGGGGTGGATGGACCTCCGATGCCAGGGGAACGATCGCCTGAATACGCCGGTCATCGATGGTCTCGCGAGGCAAGGGGTTCGCTTCACGGACGCGTATTCGGCGTCGCCCGTGTGTTCACCCACGCGTGCCGCGATCATCACCGGCATGGCGCCGGCGCGCCTTCGCATCACGCAGCACGGGGAGGACATCCCGCGGTTCTGGCCCGAGGACCGGCCGGTGCAGCCGCCCGCCGCCGAGCATGTGTTGCCGCTGGAAACCGTGACGCTCGCCAACCGCCTGAAGGAGGCCGGCTACGCGACCGGCTTCTTCGGCAAGTGGCACCTTTCGGGGGACGATGTTCCGGCAGACCCCACCGCGAGCGGCCCGGCTTTCTGGCCGGAGCATCAGGGATTCGACATCAATATCGCCGGCTGCGGGCTTGGCGGACCGCCCACGTACTTCGACCCGTATCGCATCCCCGCCCTCCAGCCGCGCCGGCAAGGCGAGTACTTGACCGACCGCCTTGCGGACGACACCGTCGCTTTCATGGAGGCCAACCGCCGAAGGACGATGTTTATCTGCTTGTGGACGTACAACCCGCACTACCCGTTCGAAGCCCCGGAGGAACTGATCGCGAAATACCAGGGCACGGAGGGGCCGGGTCTGAAGAACCCGATCTACGGCGCACAAATCGAGGCGACCGACCGCGCAATCGGCACCGTGCTGGACGCGATGGATCGGCTGGGGCTGGCGGACAACACCCTGGTCATCTTCACCAGCGACAACGGCGGCTGGGAGGGCGCGACCGACAACCGGCCGCTACGCAGTGGCAAGGGGGAACTCTACGAAGGCGGGATCCGCGTCCCACTGATCATTCGCTGGCCGGATGTGATCGCGCCGGGAAAGCCGGTCGCTCCCGGCGCCATCGAGACGACCCCCGTCATCAGCATGGACTTGTCGGCGACCATCCTCGACGCAGCGCACGTTGAACTCGATCCGAACGAATCGCTCGATGGCACCACGCTGCGCCCGCTCCTGATGGGTGACAAGCCGGCTCGCGGTCCCCTGTTCTTCCACTACCCGCACTACGCCTGGCACCGAGCCAACCGCCCGGGCGGCGCCATCCGTTCCGGCCGGTACAAGTTGATCCGCCGATACGATGACCATTCGATCGAATTGTACGATCTCTCCGACGACATCGGTGAGCAGAAGGACCTTGCCGGCGAGGAACCGGAATTGGCTGCGGAACTCGACGCGCAACTCCGCCGCTGGCTCGTGGAAACGAAGGCGCAGTTGCCCGCTCGCCTGAAGTGATCGGCAGGCTTTCTAGTGCCGCAAATCACAATTGACGTTACAAAAAACCCATAAGAGGGAACAAAATAGCTCGAACAATATGTACTGCATCGGTTCGTAGGTTGGCATTCCTGCCCGACGATCCCCATGGTGGATCCGCAGTGAGGGATTCGTAATCCGTGCGACGTTCTTGTCGATGATCCTACGTCCAATGCCCAACCTACGGGGACGCGCAGCAAGGCAGATTCCGGCCTTGGTGGCCTATCAATTGTGATTTGCGGCACTCGGGGGAGATCGAAGCCGCCTCGCCGCTGGATCACGTATTGATCGCCGAAGAATTGCCAGGAATCCTGGTCCCCTTTTCCGCCGTGCGCCGCAGTTCAGGCAAAAGGAAAACACCCCAAGGGAGCGGAACGCCGTGAAACCGTTGAAAGATGCGCGCACGGCCCAGAAAAGTCATACCGTAAGACTCTAATCCGTTTCCTCCTCACCTTCGAGCGACTGGACTTCAAGCCGCGAACACGTGAGCCAACCGCTTTTCCCGCGCAAAAAAAACCTCGGAGAGCCCTGGAAAGGTCGGGATGTCGCGATATAAATGAGTGATGGAAGGGAGTGGCGACCATGACCGCGGCGAATCTGCGATTGACCGACTGGCCCGGATTGGGACAGGCCGCCGAGTGCCTGCGCACCCTGGCCCATCCACACCGTCTGCGTTTGGTTCAGCTCCTGCTGCAGAGGGAGTTTCGAGTGGGTGAGTTGGCTGAGGCTTGCGAGTTGCCCAGTGCGATGGCCTCCGAACACCTCCGCCTGATGAAGCGGTGCGGTTTGCTGGAAAGTGAAAAACGAGGGCGACGGGTGTTCTACCGGATCGCCGACCCCCACCTGGGGAGTCTGCTGAAATGCATCGAAGACCGTTTCGGTGTGACGGAGTTTCCCCCAAAAAATCTTGGTTTGAACACGAATTACATGAAGGAGAGTTGATATGACGATGCCGACCATTACTGCCGGGGAATTGCTGGACATGGTTCGCGAGGGGCAGTCGATTGAATTGATCGACGTGCGCACGCCGGTTGAGTATCGGGAGATCCACGTGACGTTTGCCCGCAACGTCCCGCTGGACCGCTTGGATCCGGAGCAGTTGGCGAACGAGGCGAATCAGGCGCAGCGAACATTATATTTCCTGTGCCGTTCTGGCAGTCGAGGCAAGCAGGCTTGCGAGAAGGTCAGGGCGGCGGGTTGCCAGAAAGTGATCAACGTGGAGGGAGGCACGCAGGCCTGCGAGCAAGCGGGCGTGCCGGTGGTTCGCGGCAGGAAGGCGATCTCGCTGGAGCGTCAGGTCCGCATCGCGGCCGGTTCGCTGGTGCTGCTGGGTGCCGTGCTGGGCGCGTTCGTCCATCTGTACTGGATCGCCTTATCGGCGTTTGTCGGTGCCGGGTTGGTTTTCGCCGGGGTGACCGACACTTGCGGGATGGCCATGTTATTGGCCCGCATGCCGTGGAATCAGGTGTCGGAGTCGGGTGATGCGAAGGCGGGGGCGACCTGCGGGTCGTGTGCCGACGACGGTTAAGCTTAGGCCGCGGTTGCCGCGGGGGACCGAAGAACAGTTCAGGAGTGGATACCATGTTGAAACAATACTACTTGGGTTGCCTTTCCCATGCCTCGTATCTGATTGCGGACGAGCGGAGCAAGCTGGCGGCGATTGTCGATCCGCAGCGGGACATTGAGCAATACGAGCAGGATCTGTCTGAGAGCGGGTATACGTTACGTTATGTGTTCCTGACTCATTTTCACGCCGACTTTTTGGCGGGTCACATTGAATTGCGGAACCGGGCGGGGGCCCAGATTGTGATGGGTTCCCAAGCGCAGGCCGAATTCGATTTTCACGCGGCCCGCGAGGGCGACGAGTTCGCCTTGGGCGACGTGCGTTTGCAGGTTCTGGAGACGCCGGGCCACACGCCGGAAGGCATTTCGTTGCTGGTCTTTGATCCGGCGCACAGCGAGCGGGAGCCGCAGGCGGTTCTGACCGGCGACACGCTGTTCATTGGTGACGTCGGCCGTCCGGACCTGCTGGCTTCGATCGGGGTCACGGCGGACGAGTTGGCGGAGATGCTGTACCATTCGCTGGAAAAGCTTCGCCAGCTGCCCGATGCCACGCTGGTCTTCCCGGCCCACGGTGCCGGGTCGATGTGCGGCAAGAGTTTGAGTCAGGAGAAGGTCTCGACGATCGGCGAGCAGAAGCAGTTCAATTACGCGTTGCAGCCGATGGGTTTTGAGGAGTTCCGCCAATTGGTGACGGCGGACCAGCCGGAGGCGCCGGATTACTTTGTCTACGATGCGGTCAAGAATCGGCAGGAGCGCGCCGATTTGGAGACCACGCTCGGCCAATCGCTACGGCCGCTGACGGTCGAGGAGGTTGAGGAGTTGGTCGAGCAGGGTGCGCAGCTATTGGATGTGCGGGACGCGACCGATTTTGCGGGCGCGCATTGGTCCGGGGCGTTGAACATCCCGCTGCGTGGCAAGTACGCCACTTGGTGCGGCACGCTGTTGCGGCATGACCGGCCGATTGTGGTGATTGCCGATCCGGGCAGCGAGGAGGAGGCGGTGATGCGTTTGGGTCGGATCGGGTTTGACAACGTGGTCGGATATCTTGCTGAGGGCATGCGGGCGTTGGAATCCCACCCGGACCGATTGGGCAAGATCGTGCGGATCACGGCGGCGGCCTTGGCCGAGCAATTGAAATCGCCGCAGCCGCCGCTGGTCGTGGATATCCGGGCGGAAAAGGAATGGGAGGGTGGCCAAATTTCAGGCAGCCGGAACCTTCCGTTGCCACATCTTCGCGAGCGGCTGGCGGAGTTGCCGGAGGGGCGTCCGCTGGTCGTGCATTGCGAGGGCGGCTACCGTTCCGCCATCGCTTGCAGTCTGCTGGCCCAAGCAGGTCGGCCCGACGTCTTTGATCTGGTGGGCGGCTACAAGGCTTGGCAGACGACCGCATGATGGCTCGCGTGCGCGTTCTCCGCAGCAGGCGGCGGCGGCAGCACGGTTTCTCGACGCGTGAAATGCTTCTCACGCGTCGGCCGGTTCACAGCGAATCGACCTTGGCCTGCAATTGTTGGCGGAGTTGGCCAGCGGCGCGGGCGGCGGCCTGCTGGTAGTAGATTTTGGCCAAGCCCCGTTTACCGGCCGCTTCCTGACCGCGTGCCTTTTCGATCAGCAGCAGGACCTCGTGCTCACGAGCGGCCTCTTCTTCAGCCTGCTGTTGGCGGATCTCGCGGAGGCTCAGGTCACCACGGGTGGCCGTGCTGTCGCCGGGGTTCGCGGCCGCCGTCGAGGCAGCGGGGCTCGACCGACCGCCCCGCAGCACCAGCGGCGGGTCATCCTGCCGTGCGTTTGGAGACGGATCGCGTGCCGCCCGCGCCGGCGCGTCCTGCGGCAGCTGCTCGCGGCGGGCTGCGGCGGCCGATTCCTCGGCGGCCAGCCGCTGCAACCGTTCGGTCAAGGGATTGACCGAATAATCGCCCTCGTCCAGCACCGGGCGCAGGACCGGGTGGCCTATCACGGGCACCACCCCGGTGACGAAAGGACGCTGCGACCCCTCGAACAGGTAGCCCGTCCCGCCGTGCGGCACCACCAGCGTCGGTGCCTCCATCACCATACTTCGCGAGCTGCCTTGTCCTGCGATCAGGTTCACATCAAAGGGACCGGCACGGAAGCCGAAACGGGCGTCGGCACCCGGGTCGTAACCACCAAACGGCGGGGGCGTCGCATTGGCGGGCAACCCACTGAAGAACCAGCCTCCGCGCGGTCCCATGCGGTTGATGCCTCCCAGACCCACGCCGAAATTCTCGTAGAAGCTCTCGTTCTGCGAGTGAAACGGCGTGGTTACCTGGACCTGCTGCCCGAAGGAGGTGGAGACGAGCAGCCACGAGACAAATCCGCAGCAGACAACGATTGACAGAGCATGGATGCGCATGATGAGCGAGCCTCCTGAACCTACCGGTATTTTAGGGTGTCGGCCGGTACCGCGTCAAGCGCGCCGGGCGGGGGGGGAGCCGGTTGCGCTGTACGTAATTGCTTTCTATGTAAGGCTTTGAAGGCGGGGAAAAAAATCGGCTTCCCCGCAGAGCCGGTCAAAATTCTCTGGAATTCCGCAGCTTGGCGGCCAAAAGGTGATCGGTTCGTAGTTCGTAGTTATGCATGCAGAATTCCAGTCCGGTCGTTCAAGCCGCCGGCCATCAAGACCGCCGTATGATTTCACGAAGTCACAACCACGAGCTATGATGCTCAGATGAATTGACCCATCTGCACTAGTTGTTCGTTATCGCCACGAAGATAGATTTGCCCATGTTCGAGCAGCCAAGGGGCGCGTTTGTTGTCCCCCGTCTTTCGGCTCCAGACTTCGACTTTCTTGACCGTCTGGTGCAGGATGTCGCGTTGCATGGGCACATCGGCCCGTGCAAGGGCCTGGCGTAACTGTCCGAAGCGTTGGACAACCGATTCCATTCGTTCGTCAATCGTCTCCAGCAACGCGCCACGGGGCAAATTGGCGGCTTTCACCGCAGCCTCCAGTTGCACCTGACGGGCTTTCAGTTCGCGGATCGAATCCTGGACGATGGGAAGCATATCGCGGTCGACTTCCAATAACCGCTGCTTGGCTTTGCCCAACTTGCGGGCGACGGTCGCCAGTTCCTTCTCCAACTGCTTGGGGTCGGCTTGGGGTGCTTCCGTTTCGATCCGTTCCCGAACGGCGGTCCCTTCAGCCGTCGCCGCACCTGAGACGCGCCCAGCCGGACATACAACCGTTCGCCTTTGATGCCGGTCATCGTTCACCTTTTGGTTCACAAGCCCGACCGCTGCTGACGCGGCGGTGCGTGTGGGAGGTTCTTTTGCTGTCAGGGAAGGGAGGGTGGATAGTGCTTCAATCACCTGTTTCTGTTGGCCGAATTTGCCCATTTCAACACCTGCCGTTTGCAATTCTCCCACGTATCGCCCCACGGATACTCGAAACCCTCCGGACCCCGTGCTGCGGCTTCCCACTCCACCTCCCTGGGCAAACGGCCGCCCGCCCAACGGCAAAATGCGGCCGCTTCCCACCACGTTACGCCCACTACCGGCTGGTTAGGAGCATTCAACGCTGCGTTCAGACAATACTCCGGCATTTCAATCTTGTGCGAACGCACCCATTCCCGGCCCTCGACCGAATGCAGATACTCCACCACCCGCCGCGCCTCGGGCGTCAGCCCTGGATTCAGCGCTGGTTACTGACGTGTTGTCAGTAAATGCCACTCAGTCTGCGCGGACCGATCGTTCCCTGCCCGCCGGACGCAGAGCCGCGGAGAAGCCCGCTGGTGGCCCTGCGGGCGCATCGGCGGAACCCACCGATGCCTCAGGCTCGAGAACCGACCAGCTCGGAGCAATTCCCCGGCTGGCGACCCGGGAAGTCGGTTTCGGAGATACGGATCCACGTGGGTGGAGATACGGCACCACGTGGCCCATTGTCCTGCGGGGGCCGTGTTGCAATAATGGTCCGGACTTTTGCCCTTGATCGAAGGAGACCCTGATGTCCGAATCTCACCCCTCGTCTGTTTCGCGTCGTGATTTTCTGGCCTGCACCGGCCTGATGACGGGAGCAACGCTGCTCGGCAACTCGTCGCACACGTCGGCGGCCCCGGTTGCCGCTTTGCGGGATTCGATCCCGGCCGGCTTGCCCCGCCGCACGCTTGGCCGCACCGAGCAGTCGGTGACCACCTTTACTTTGGGCACGGCGGCATTCGGCAGCCTGGCACCCAATGAAATCGCGCGGCTAGTCAATTTCACGCTGGATCAGGGGGTCAATTCGGTCGACACGTCCCAGCAATATCAGAACGCGCAAGAGGGTGTCGGGCTGGCCTTGGGAAAACGCCGCCAGGACGTGTTCCTGGGCACCAAAGTGTTTGCCAATTCGATCGCAGAAGCGGAAGCTTCGCTGGCCAAGTCCATCCGCCTGCTCAAGACGGACTATTTCGATGTGCTTTACTATCACAGTTTGGGCAATTTGAATTTGGACCGTGCCTGGGACCCGGACGGCGTGTTCACTTGGCTGCTGCGTCAGAAGCGAGCGGGCACGTGCCGCTATGTGGGCGTCTCGGGTCACCATCTTCCCGGGCGTTTTCAACCGTTTTTGGAGAGTGGCGAGGTGGATGTGCTGTTGGTAGCCGTCAATTTCGTCGACTGCCACACGTACGATTTCGAGCAGCGTGTGCTGCCGCTGGCCCGCCAGCATAACGTGGGCATGATGGCCATGAAGGTGTATGGCGGGATGGCGGGGATGAATTATCGGAAACCGGCACCGCCGCAGATGCCGGTGCAGCATGTGCCGCTGGCCTTTCGTTATGCCTTGAGTCTGCCGGGGGTAGCCACCGCCAACATCGGTGTCTGCAACGAGCAGGAGATTGTCGACAACGTGCGGATGGCCCGCGAGTTCCAGCCGCTGACGCCGGCAGAACATGCCGGGCTGCTGGAGCACGGCAAGCCGTTGGCAGCCGAATGGGGCGCCCACTTCGGCCCGGTAGAAGAATCGGCGTAGGCCCGTCAGCCAGCCAGTGCGCTCGGTTTGCCGCTGCGTGATCGGGAAGGCGGGCGGCAACAAGGGCTGCCGTTGTTGGGAAGGGAGCGAAACGGATGGAACATCGTCTGCGGCGTGAACTACGTGGACACGGCCTACGTCTACCACGGCGGCCGGGGCGAGGCGATGGGGGGCCGGGCGTTGCGAGACGGCTATCGCGAGCGAGTTCATTTGGCGTCGAAACTGCCGATCTGGAGTGTCACCGCGGACTGCCTCGTCGGGCCGGTTGCGACAACAACTCGCGATACACTGCCAGCGTGCTGCGCACCATGTCGGCTACGTGAAAGTGGCGGATGACGCGGTCTCGAGCGGCGTGCCCCAGCCGCTGTCTCAGCGGGGACGAGTCCAGCAGGGGGCGCAGCCGTTGTGCCAAAGCCGCACCGTCACGCGGCGGCGCCAGAAAGCCGGTTTCCCCCGCTACGATCACCTCGGGCACGCCGCCCACGGTCGTTCCGACTACGGGCAGCTCGTGTGCCATCGCTTCGAGCAGGGCGAATGGCAGTGCCTCGCACAACGACGGCAGGGCGAACACATCGCACGCATCCAGCACCGGGTTCACGTCGGGCTGGAAGCCGAGCAAGAACAAACGCTCCTGCAGGCCCAGCTCTTGGGCTCGGCGCAGCAGCACCGGTTCGAGCTGCCCCGCACCGGCCAGGGCCACGACCACCCGAGGATAGTCCGCTTTCAATGCGGACAGGGCATCCAACAGGTAGGTGAAGCCTTTGGCCGGTTCGAGCCGACCGACCCCGCCGATCACCAGCGCATCGGCTGGCAATCCCAGTTGCCCCCGCGCTTCGGCCGGAGTGTGGAACCGCTGGAAACATTCCGGATCGATCCCGTTGTGGATCGTGAGCACCCGCTCGGGGCGCAACCGCGTGCGGCGGATCCAATCGGCTCGCGTCGCTTCGCTGACCGCAATGGCGCGGTCCAGGCAGCGATTGCTATACCACTCGATGGCGCGATGGGCCCAACCGCTGCGGCGGCCTTCCAAATCGTAGGTGGAATCGACGTGAAAGGTCCCCAGGACGCGGGGCACTTTCGCCAGCCGGGCGGCCAGCGACGTCTCCTCGCAACCGGCGTTCTGCGTGTGAAACAGATCGGTAGGAATCTGCCGCAATCGAGCGGCGTAGCGGCGGGCGTCCCGATAGAACCCCAACCACAGCCGCAGCATCCGAGGGGTCAGATGCCGGATCATCCCGGGGGGCCGCTTGGGCAACGACGTGGCCGAGGCACCCTTCGGCTCCTCGTACACCTTGCTCTGGCTGACAGCAGGAAGCTCCCGCTCCACAAACCCTGCGGACCACTCGCAACAGTTAATCGCCGCGACCAACGAGCCGACATAGCGTGCCGGCCCGCTCCAGCCGGGTTTCTTGTCGAACAATATGTGCAAAGTCATGCACCGTCAGCCTTGCGGTTGGAAAAGCGAGCGAAAGTTGGCCAGATTCTATCCGGTCGTGGGCACGGCAGACAAGTCAACGTGTCAGCAACCGCTACGCTGAATGGCCTGATGAATCCACCGGTTCCAGTGTTCGCGTGCCGCCGTGGCCCGATCGGACAATTGGGCACGCACCGAGGGAGAGCTAAGGAAGGCGGTCCAACCGGGGTGTGGCACGGTCCGTGCCGATTCGTGCAGCGGCAGATGGATCTGCGGGATTCCCCAGAATTCGGCCAGTCCTCGGGCCTTGCTCTGATAGTAGGGGCCGCTGACCGTGTTGAGCACCGGGATGCCCTGGCTCAGACAGAAGGTGCCAAAATGGTAGGAGGGCCCGATACCGGCATAGGCCTGACCGAGCACGCCTTTGACCGTTTCGGTAGTCCAAGTACGGTTATCGAGAATGACGAATTCCCGCTCCGGAGACAGTTGCCGCAGCAGCTCCGCCGCCTCCAGATCGCTGTCTTCATCGCCGACGTAAATCGGCACGAAGACCACGGGCAGCCCCAGTTCCTGGGCCACGTACCACACGATTCTCAGCAAGCGTTCGGCCATGGCTGCCAGTTCGGGAGCATAAAACCCAATCCGCCAGTTGATC
>SLMF01000272.1 GCA_007133715.1 Planctomycetaceae bacterium | reverse complement strand
GCAGGAACTCCCGCGCCCGATCGTAGGAACCCTGCTCGTCCACATAGATCGCATCCACATCGGTGGTGCAGATATCGCGGATCGTGCGGATGATCATATCGCTCTCTTCGTAGATATCCACGGGCGCCGCGTTCTTTTTCATCCGGCGGACCAGGACTTTCCACAGACGAAGGAGGTAGGCCAGATCGCGTGACAGTTCTTTCTTGGTACGTCCCTGTCCAGCCGTACGGACGATGAAACCGAGTCCTTTGGGCGGGTTCAGTTCGAGCATCGTGTCTCGGAGCTTCCGCCGTTCGTCGTCATCGGCGATTTTCCGCGAAACGCCCACGCGTCCCAGCGCCGGCATCAGGACCAGGTAGCGGCCGGGGATGCTGATGTAGGTCGACAGGGTGGGTCCCTTGGTCCCGACCCCTTCTTTGATCACTTGCACGAGGACCTCGTCGCCCCGGCGGAAGATCTCCTGGATCGGGGGTTTGAATCGAGGCCGGCAACCGGGATTGGTACGTCGGGCGCCTCGCGGACTGCGCCGATCGCCCGAGTTTTCCGGGCCGTCGCCCCCCTCGTCCGCACCGCCATTGCCGTCGCCCACATCCACGTCGTCGCGTTGTGGCAAAGAACCGCCTGCCTCCGCCGGATCGTAGCCGCCCTGGCGAAAGTACTCGGGTTCCACATCGCTGATGTGCAAGAACCCGTTCCGTCCCACGCCGAAATCGACAAAAGCCGCCTGGATGCTGGGCTCGAGGTTGACGATCTTGCCCTTATAGATGTTCCCCACGTAGTTGTCTTGACTGGCCCGTTCGATGTAAAGTTCTTCGAGGATTCCGTCTTCAATGACTGCAATCCGGCACTCTTCCGGTTGCGAGACATTGATCAACATTTCTTTTTTCATGGACGTCATTCTTTGTCTGCTAAAAATTGTGAGGTGAACCCTCGATCTGCATCGCGGTGCGAATCAGGCAGCCACCTTGGCTTTCGATATCCGTCAGGCCCAGCATGTCGATGACCTCCCGGACACGAATTCCGCCCTGGTGATTGACCAGCAGCCGGAATTCGAGCACACCGTGTTGCAGATCGAGCTGGTCCAACGCAGGAAATCCTTCGGGCGGCCCTGAGCCGGCTTTGCGTTGGAACCAGTACGAAGATTGTTCTGCCAGCAGCTTGATCCGCCGCTGCAAAGCCGCGCGGCGCGCTGCGGGGATCCGAATGCGGTACGTACTGCTCCGCAAACGTCCCTTGGAATGGCCCGGTTCCAACAACCGGACCTCGTGAATCGTCAAACCGGCCGGAGCCTGCGACTCGATGCGTCGCCTGATCTCTTCGGTTTCTACCGGCCGGCTGAGCTCAAAAACCAACACCTCGTCCCAGCTCTCGATACCCAGAGCCAGTGCCGAGGGAAAACTCAAACGAGCCTTGGGATGAAAACCCTGACTCATTCCCAGCGGCAGTTCTGCCCGCCGCAGCAATCGTTCCCAGAGGCGCACCAAGTCCCGGTGGCTGATCATCCGCAGATCGCCCCGCTTGCCAAACCGGACTCGCACCCTGTGTTTCGTCATCGACTCCCCGCCTCCCCCGGCCCCCCTAAATTCAACTTGGCCAGTTCGGCGGCCAGGTAGGCGTCGATCTCCTGTACCCGCGTCATCCCCATCACCTCCGCCGCAACCTGCTGGCACTGTTCCAAGTCCACACGGCGGCAGATCTGCTTGATCTCCGGAATGCTGCCCGAGGCCACGCTGAGCTGGCGAAGTCCGAACCCCAGCAATAGCATGGTATACTGCGGCAAACTGCTCATCTGACCGCACAAACTGGCCGGAACGTTCGCCTGCTGAGCCACCTGAACCACGCGTTGAATCAGCCGCAAAACGGCCGGGTTGCTGGCTTGGTACAAATCGTTGACGGCCGGATTCCCCCGATCGACCGCCAATGTGTACTGGATCAAGTCGTTGGTGCCGATGCTGATAAAATCGACCTCCTCGATGAACCGGTCGATCAGCAACGCCGCCGCCGGCGATTCGACCATCATTCCGACCAACATCTCGCGATTGCAGGGCACCCCCTCGTTGATCAGCTCGTCCCGCGCTTCGTTCAGTATCTGTTTGGCCCGAATCAGCTCGTCCAGGGTGGTGATCAAAGGGAACATCACACGCACGCTGCCCAACACGCTGGCCCGCAGAATCGCACGCAATTGCAAGCGAAAAAGCGGCAGATTGGCCAAAGCCAAACGGATGCTGCGAAGCCCCAGAAAGGGGTTCGGATCGGCCAACTCCGACGGCGTGGAACTCAGCTTGTCCGCTCCCAGGTCCAGTGTGCGAATGACCACCGGGCGACCGTCCATCGCCGCCACCACCTCGCCATACGCCCGATAATGATCCTCCTCCGTCGGTGCAATCGCGGATCCCAGATAGAGGAATTCCGTACGGTAGAGCCCGATCCCCTCGGCCCCCCGCTCGATGCTGGTCAGGGCTTCGTGCGGGAATTCAATGTTGGCCATCAATTGTATCGGGACACCATCTCGCGTCACGGAGGGCTTGTCCCGCAGACTCTCCAGCCGCACGACGGTCGACTGACGATCCCGCTGCCGCTGGCGATAACGCTGCAGGATCTGTTCGTCCGGCCGCAGAATCAACCGGCCTTCATTGCCATCGATAATGACCCGATCGCCGCCGGACACGTCGAACAGGAAGCTCCCGATCCCCACGACGGCGGGGATCTCCATGCCTTTGGCTACAATGGCGGTATGCCCGCCCGCGCCGCCAACTTCCGTCCCGAATCCCAACACGAATTCCGGCTTCAACATGGCCGTCTCGCTGGGCGACAGATTGTGAGCCAACAAGACGACGGGCGAATCGAGCGAGGCAATCTGCTGCCGCTCATGGCCGACCAGACTTTGCAACAAACGCCGTTCCAGGTCATACACGTCGTGCGACCGCTCGGACAAATAGGCATTTTCAAACTTCTGAAAGGCCCGGGCATAGCCTCGCAAGGTCACACTCACCGCATACTCGGCCGAGTACTGTTGGTTATCGATCCAGCGTTCCACCTCGGCACGCAGGTGGGGATCCTGCAACATCTGCAGATGTGCAGCGAAGATGGCTGCATACTGCTCTCCCAATTGAGTGGCAACTGAATCCCGTGTCTGCTGGATATCGGCGGCCACCGATTCCAAAGCATTTTGGAACCGTTGCAGTTCGTTCTCAACCTCCTCGCGCAATACGTAATGCCGGGGGATGCGGAATCCCTCGTTATCGATGACGAGTGCTTCGCCGATCGCCACACCGGGTGAAACGGCAATACCATCTAGCTGCTGCATGGGGTTGTTCGCCCGCCTGCCGCGTCTGTGCGAGCCGCTGCGTGGTGGCCGAGGTGACACCTCGTACCGCCACCTGCCGCGCTAGCTCCCACTGGACGTGGCGTCATTCAGGTTCCAAGCCCTGGATCTTCTCCAGGGAGACCATCTGCTCCATCAGCTGCCCCAGTGCTTCGGTCGCTTCCGAGGCGTCTTCCCCTCGAGCTACCACCAACAGTTCCGTTCCTGCTTCGGCAGCCAACATCAGGAGGTCCAGAATGCTCTTCCCATTGGCTTGCTGGTCCTCCTTGATCACTTCCACCGCTGCCTGAAACCGGCCCGCGAGTTTTGCGAACTGGTAGGCAGGCCGGGCATGCAGCCCCTGTGGATTCAGGACGGTCACCTTCCTTGTCGAGACGCAATTCCGCATCGGATCAGGCCTACAGCAAAATAGGGGCCCTAGCTAATGCCCTAGGAGTTAAACTGAGGGAAGCTTGCCGTTGTCCGCCTCATCCAGCAACTGTCGGATGTCTTCTGCCGTTTTTGCCTGAAGGAGAAACCGGCAAAAGGTGTCGTTTCGCAGTTGGCGGGAAATATTCTCCAAGGCCCTCAAATGGTCCCCCGGCCGGTCCTGCGGCGATACCAACAAAAAAAAGATGTTCACCTTCTCGCCGTCCAGACTGTTAAAGTCCAAGCCGCTGCGGCTGATCCCCACCGTGCCGATCAAGCGATCGACGCTGGTATGCTTTGTATGGGGAACGGCGACCCCCCGACCAATGCCTGTGCTGCCCAACTCCTCCCGCTCCATCACCGCGTCGATGATCCCAAGCTTCTTCGGTTCCTTGACCGCTCCCGCTGCCACCAAGGCGTCGACCAGTTCTTCGATCACCTCCTGCTTTCCGGTGGCTTGCAGATCCGCGCGAAGCGCCTTGACTTCAATAAAGTCCACGAATTTCATAACCTGTGTCCTTTCCCTGGGAGGTCCACGGCCACTTCCAGCTTCGACGAGGAGCACGACCGCAGACCCGCCGCTTGGCCGGCTAGTGTTCGTCTTCTGATTCCTGCCCCGAGGGCAACTCGACGCGCCCTAAGGCTTGGCTGCGGCGGTCGCGTCGCTTGTCTTTGTGCTTGCGCAATTGCTGTTCGACTTTGTGAATCGCCCCGTCCAGTGCGGCAATCACGTTGCTGGACGACTCGGTGGCAACCAGATTGTCGTTGCGCTCGATCGAAAGCCGCAATTCCAGCACGGGGTTCTCCCGATGCTCAAGATTCGCCGTCACCTCGATCGCCGACACGCGGTCATACAGCCGTCGCAGCTTCTCCACTTTCTCCCGAATCTTGTCCTGCGTGTCCGCACTGAGCTGACCGTGACGTGCCGAAATGTTGATTTGCACGGTGGTGCTCTCCTTCCCCACTGTAACTTTGGAAATGACTTGTTTTCTCGTGAACGACCGGCGACAAGGACCGTATTCTACAACCCCTGCCGTTCGGGAACAAATCCAATCTGGAAACATCGCGTTTTGGTGAAGGCTCCAGTCTATTCGCTCCCTAGGGAGTCAGAAAAGGGGGCAATGGCAAAGCAAAACCAGAACACCACCGCCTACACGAGGTATTTCAGGATGCACTTGAGGCACGTAAAGGGTAAATGGTTACCACTCGGTAGAATGGGGTTGCGGTGGAGAATCATATCGGATCGCACCCGCGGCCAACCGTTCTCGCCAGTTCCGAACGCTGCCGCGTCGCTGCTCCTCCGTAATGTGTGGCATGTAAAACAGGCTCTTGCCCGTAATCCGGCGAAGGTTTTCAAATGCCAAGACACGCAGCGTGAGCGACTCGTGATCCAATAAATCGACCAAGGTCTGATCGGCTCCGTCACTCAGGTCCTGATCGCGGTAGCCATACAACAGCCGGTACGCCTGATCGGCAATCTGCGGGTCCAGCATCTCCCATGTTTCCCGGATGACAACCGCCGTTTCTGGACTGCTCGCCATCAATTGCCTCAAGACGTCGAAATGCGTACTCCAATGGGCCCGCTGCCGACTGTCCCGCAACTCAGCCACAATCGCGGAAAAATCACCCAAATAGGCTAACGAACTGGCAGCCAGCGAGCGGATTTCCGTGCGACGGTCCGTCAGCTGTTCCTTCAATGACAGCTTGATCGATCGCTCCGGTACCAGCAAGCTGTTGAGGGTGATGGAGGCGGCGCGGTCGATGTCGCGAAGGTCCTCCCCATACACCCAATTCGGCACCTCCATGGCCGTCATGGTTTCCCCCCGGCCATTGGTAATTATCCGCATTTCGCCTTGCTGCACTTCAACCGCGGGAGCCGATTCCTCGTCTTGCCATGCGATACCCCCATCGCGGGTAAAGACGCGGACCACGTCCACGGCCTCGCCCCGCTCGGGATGATTGCCCGGAGACAGCCAGCGCCGGACCTCGATAGCGACCTCGGAAGCCGCTTCCAGAAACGTGATCGTGCTGGTCCGGTCGCCTAGCTGCAGGTGCACGCGGTTCCCGGGAATACCGGCCGTGCCGATGTAGGCCTGCCCGTAGTCGATGCGAAGCGTCGCCTCGCCCTCGGGGCTCGGTGGCGTCAAATGAACCACCGAAGGCTCCGCAAACAGAACTTGGATTCCCGGCGACAGTACGATTTCAGGGCGATAGGCCGGCAGCACGCGGAGGTGGTCGCCGACAAACAATTTGGTCCGCGCTGTCAGGCGATACCAGTCCTCCGTCTGCTCGTCCCAGCGGATCGGGAAATGGAAATCCTGGGTTTTTACATAGCCCACCTCCGAAAGAGTCGAGGGGGCATCCGGGTCCGCAACAACATGTGGGTCGGACGGGTCGGACGGGTCGGACAGGTCAGACGGGTCAGACGGGTCAGACGGGTCGGACGTGTCGGACGGGTCGGACGGGTCGGACGTGTCGGACGGGTCGGACGGGTCGGACGGGTCGGACGGGTCGGACGGGTCGGACGGGTCGGACGTGGCGGACGGGTCGGACGGGTCGGACGTGGCGGACGGGTCGGACGGGTCGGACGTGGCGGATGGGTCGGACGGGTCGGACGTGGCGGACGTGGCGGAGGTGGCTGATGGCGATACCGAAACAACGACGGTCCAGATTCCACCGCGTCCGGATTGGGTGGAATCCGGGGTGGTTCGGGAAGGGGTCGTGCATACTGCGGCCGTTTCGTCGGGGCCTCACG
>SLMF01000337.1 GCA_007133715.1 Planctomycetaceae bacterium | reverse complement strand
TCAGGGTTGCAGTCGGATGTTGTCCAGGTAGAAGACGGTTTGTTCTTGGGCGAGGCTGACGAAGCCGAGCCATTCGAGTCGTGGGAGTTTGGGGCCGGGGTAGGTCAATTCGGGAAATGATCGAGGGGACTGGCCGGGCAGGGTCACGGTCAAATCGTAGCTGCCCGTCGATTCGTCGCCCAGGGTGGTGGCGATTTCGATGCGGACCCACTGGCCGACCGGCAGTTCGAGCAGTTCGCGGCCGTTGGCGTTCAGTTTGCCGCCTGCGGTCAATCGCAGGGACGGTCCGGAGCGGTAGGGCGAGGCGGCGTCGCGCCACTCGTGGGCCAGCAGGGCGCCGGGTTCCAGCCGCACGTCGAAGCTCAACACGGGCCGTCCGGTGCGGAAGTGGGGCGTGTAGAACAGGTGCGGGTTGAAGGCGTGTTCGAGTCCCGGGGCGTCGACCACTTTCAGGCTGTGCTGGCCCGAGGCGGCTTGTTCGGCCGTGACGCGGATCCGGTCGCCGCGGCCTTCTTCGATCACGGTGGCCCGCGGCGGCAGGCGGCCGGGGGGCGTCGCTTCGAAGTCTTCCTCCAACGGCGTCGGCTCGGGCGGCGCCGGCGGCGGGGGCAGCTGGGTCGGCGGGAATTCGGCCTGCCGTGGCAACGCACGCCACTCGGCCGGGCCCCGCAAACCCACTCGCCGGGTGTCGATCGGCTGGAAGCCCTGTTCCAACGCGGGCGAATCGGGTTGCAGCCGGAAATCGAACCGGGCCGGATCGACGAACTTCGGATCAGCCACCCGCCCGTTGCGGTCCAGCCCCCGAGCCTGCCAGTCGGCGAACGACTCTCCGTAGAATTCCAGCGGCTGGCCGTCGGTCCGCCAATACAGGTTGTGATCCCAGCGGGTGCGATTGTCGGTGCGGCCGCCGTCGTTGTGGAACAACTCGCCCTGGGTTAGGTAGAAGATATTTCGTTCGACCACCGACGGCGGGCCCTCCTGCAACTGCCAGCGCCAGACCGCTTGCCGGGCACTGAGCGCAAAGATGTTGTTGCGGACGACGTTCCCCGGTCTGCCGGTGTTCATCAGGCCGCCGGTGAGTGTGTGGTAGACGAGATTATTTTCCACCAGGATCCCGCGGCTGCCTTGGTCGAAATAGATTCCCCAGGCCATGGCGGGCCGTCCCATGTAGGGCCAGATGTCGTGGAACACATTATTGCGGATCACCGTCCCGGACTGGTCGCCCAGGGTATAGATGCCCCCGGCGTCGCTGAGCACGCCGCGGACCACGTGATGCACGTAGTTGTACTCGACCGTATTGTTTTTGGTACGGTTCGGGGCCTCGCTCCAGGTCCAGCCGAGCGAGATGCCGGAGTAGTCGAAGCTGTGGATTTCGTTGTGGGAGATGGTGTTGTGGCTGCTTTGTGCGAGCCACAATCCGACGCCGGCGGCGTAGACATGGCCACCGTCGTGGAGGTAGTTATTGGTGATCACATTGCGGCTGGCCTCGGCCACGTCGTGTTGGGCCATGCGGTCCTCGCCGATCCGGATCCCGCCGGCGCCCAGGTCGTGGAGATGGTTGCGTTCGATGCGATTATCTTTACAGCCGCGGCCGAACCATACGCCGTAGGTCCCCACGTGGGCGATTTGGCAATCTTCCAGCACGCAGTGCCTGGCCCCCGTGGCCATGACGGCGGCGGGGACCGTCACCGCCGCCTGCGTGTTGCTGTTGCCCTCCGGCGACAGTTCCCAATCGGTATGGTGCAGGTTCAAACCGCGGAGAGTCACGTGGTTGACGAAGCGCCCTTCGTCCGCGTTGCCGTCCCAGCGCACCAATTCGGTCAGCACCGGGGCGATCACCTCGACCTCCCGCGGGTCTTCACCGGGCAGGGGCAGGTAGCTGAGCACGCCGCGGGTGCGATCCAAGTACCACTCGCCGGGCTCGTCCAGGAATTCCCGCGCATTCTCCAGGTAATAACGCTGGTTGGGCTCCCAGTACCCGATGCTCCACCATTCCCGCAGGGGCGCGGTGAAGCGGACGATGTTTGCTTGGGTATCGATCGACTGGATGGGGTGGTAGGACGTTTCCCAGGAGTGCATCAGGATCAAACGCACGTCGCTCAGGCGTTCCCAAGGTTCGAGGTCACCGGATGCGAACACGAACTGATCGCGAGCGATCGGTTTTGCGCGCGGGTCGGGCGGTCCGGGCAGCAGTTCGGCGATGCGATAGTAGCCGGAGTTAGGGGACCGTGCCGGACGTCGCCGCGTCCCGTCGACGAACAACTGCAAGAACCGCCACTCACCCGTCCGGACTTCGGGGATTTCCACGGTCCAGACGCCGTTTTCGCCCCGTTGCCAGCCGGTCAGGGGTCGGCCGCCGGAGAGCAGCGGCCGCTGCCCTTCGTATCCTGTGAAGGTCACGGGATGGTCGGCGGTGCCGGAATCTTCCGGCGTAATGACCAGCGGTTCGGCCAGCCGATGGGTGCCGCGGATGCGGATGGTCACCGGCCCGGGAAGCGTCCCGTCGCGGCGCAGTCCTCGCAGCGCCTCCTGCGCTCGGCCGAGGGTGGCGAAGGGACCGTCCGACTCCGCCGCGTTCGGCTCGTCCACCCGGCCCGACCAGGCGTCGTTGCCCTCGGCGGCGACGTAGAACGTGACCGGTTCCGCAGCGGTTGCCAGGGAAAGCGCACCGGCGACCAGGATGAACGCAAGAAGCAACTGGGGAAAGACTCTCATGATCAGGCTCGCTTGCAATACGGGGATCGTGGCCAGGCAACGGCTGCTCTGTTTCGGCAGAGCTACTGAGTGCCATCGTACCGATCGTCCAGCACGTCTGCCAGGTCACCGATTTCGACGCCCTGCCCGGCCGCCTGCTGGAACCACTGGCGGGCTCGACGGTGAAGGTCACCCGTCGGATCCTCTTGCGTCGCCAAGAAGGCGGCTTTGATCACCCGGGACACCGGATCCTCGTCGTCCAACCACTGCTCGACAATCGCCATCGCCAATCCGGTGGGCAGTTGGTCGGTGGCGTAAGTTCGATTGTTACCGCGGACACGGAGGGTCAGCTGATGCGGGAGGGAACGGACGACGGCCACTACTTCGTGCGGGTCGACCTGAATTTCGTCGCCGCCCTGGAAACTGGCCAGCGCATCGCTCAGCGCGTTGTCGAACTCGGCGGCATAATCGGCCAGCAACTGGAGACGCTGGTACTGATCGTCCAACCGTCGATTCCGCTGGGCGACCTGCAGCGGAGTCAGCAGCTGCAGCGCGGAGGAAACCTGACGGTTCTGCAATGCGGCCCGCGCGGCGGCCAGGGTCTCTTGGAAGGTGGCGATCTGTTCGGGTGCCAATGTTTCGCTCAACTCGCCTGCCGGTTCGGGCAACGGATCGACCGGGACCGCATCGGCCGGTTCCCTGTCCGCTGCTTCGGCCGGTGCCGGCGAAACGGGAGCGTCTTGGGACAAGGGCCCCGTCGCCTCATCCGCTGTCGGTTCCGGTCCCGCTACCGTTTCCTCGCCGGGCCCCAAGCCCTCGCCGGGCACGGGTTCGTCGGCGGGCACGGGTTCGTCGGCGGAGCCTGACCCTGCGTCGGATTCTGGCGGGGACAGGTCGGCCGGTTCTGGTACGGTGAGCGACGGTGCCGTGTCGAGCGGATCGTGCGTGCCCGGCGGCGGGGCATCCCGCCCGTTCGTCGCCTCGGGCTCTTCGACCGCCGCAACGGACGTCCCGTTCACTCGGCGGGGAGTGCGAGTTGGCGGTGGCGAGTGATTCGGGCGATCCGTCGGGGCCAGCGCGGCGGGAGGCTGCGGCGGCGTACTGTCCGGCGAGTTCCGTTGGGCCACGAGAAACACCAGCAGTCCGGCGGCCATGATCAACAAGCCCGTGCCGGTGAGGCCTGCGATCAGGGTCAGCCGGTTCGCTTTACGGGCGCGCCGCGGCCGTTTCGAGCGGGGGATCACGGGTGCAGCTGCGGCTGGGGAAGGAGAACGCGGCAGGGACGGCACGGCGGGTCGCTTGGCCGCGGGTCGCGCATCGGCGGGTCGCGCGGCCTGCATCGGGACTCGAGGGACGTGGGCCAGGGCCGGGTCCCTCGCCGGATCGGCAGCTGGCGGGGTACCGGACGGGTTCGTTTGCGTGCGAGGCCGAGGCCGGGAGCGTGGAGCCGGACGGGGGCGTGCCGTCGTGGGGCCGCCCGAGGCGGGTTGGCCGTCGTAGGCCGCGCGCAGTCTCGGATCGGTCAGGCAACGCTTTGCCGCCGCAATTTCTTCCAGCAGACCGGCCCAAGCGGCGGCGTGGGGGCCCGGGCGAAAGCTGCGGACGCGGGCCAGTGCCCGATCGGCCACGACGGCTATCCGAGCCGTATCGGTCTCCTCACGTCGCACGCCCAGGAGTTGGTAGTAGTCCGGGTGCCCGACACGCGGGTCCAGTCCGAGCCAAGTTTGATACGCATTGAATTCTTCGCTCACACTTCCTCTCCCACCCAGTTTGTGTCGAGATCCTGGATCGCCGCATCGATCGCTTGCCGCGTGGGCAACGACGGTTGGGCCCCGGGCCGGGTCACGGACAGGCCGGCGGCGACACTTGCCCAGCGACAGGCGGTTTCCAGATCACGACCTTCGGCCAGCGCGACCGCCAAAGCCCCGTTAAAGGCATCGCCGGCCGCCGTGGCATCCACCGGACGCACCGACAAAGCCGGGACATGCGTCACGCGATCGCTCACCAGGACGCACCCGCCCGCGCCCAAGGTCACCACCGTCTGGGAACAGCCGAGCGTGTTCAGGCGGCGGCCCGCCTCGGCCGCCGTGGGCACGTCCCGCACCGATTCGCCGACCAGCAACGACGCTTCGGACTCATTCGGGGTCAGGATGTCGACATATTGCAACCACTCGGAAGTGGCAACGCGAGGATCGGCCGGGGCCGGGTCCAGGATGGTGATCAACCCGGCCGCCTTGGCTCGCTGTAAACCGCGATGCACGATGTCCAAGGGAGCTTCCAGACAGGCCAGCAGCACGCGTGCATTAGCAAAGACCTGCTCGGGCAGCCGGTCCAGGTGGTCGGCGCTGAGCCGGGAGTTAGCTCCGGAAGCCACGCTGATGCAGTTTTGGCCCTGCTGGTCCACCATAATCAGAGCCACGCCGGAGGGTACTTTGGGGAGGGAGAGCACCCCATCGCAGTGCACTCCCACTTGTTCCAGGTATTGCAGGGCAGCCCGGCCGAAGGCATCTTCGCCGACGGCGGCGATCAGGCGAGTGGCAATCTGGCGGCTGGCACGGACGGCGGCCACGGCCTGGTTGGCGCCTTTGCCGCCCGGAGCTTGGTAGAATTCTCCTCCGACCACCGTTTCGCCGGCGGCTGGCAGCCGCGAGCCTTTGACGACCAGGTCCGTATTGATCGAGCCCAGTACCAGAATATCCGTGGGTGACATGCGTTTTTCCTTGGGACGAGTGAGCGTTTACTTTCCGATGCAGAAGCGGCTGAAGATACGGTCGAGGAGGTCTTCGGTATAGACGGTCCCGGCGACTTGGCCCAATTCGTCCAGAGCGGCGTGGAGGCTGGCGGCGACCAATTCGTCGCCCAGCCCGCCGTTCAACTCGGCAGCCGCCTGTTGCAAAGCGATCCCGGCCCGGCGGAGACTTTCGCGGCACCGCGTCGCCGTGCTGGCCACCGCCGCCGCCTCCTCCGGCTCCGCCGCCCCGCAATGCCGCAGGATGGCTTCACGCAAGGCTTCCAGCCCCCGGCCGGTCCGGGCGCTGGTTTCCAGGACGGCTCGCGCCAAATCGGTCGCCTTGGTCTGATCGGCCTTGGTCAGTACCAATAATTGAGGGGTAACCGGCGGCTGCTGCAGATGCGCTCGCTCCCAGCGGTTCAACGGGCGAGTGGCGTCCAGACACCACAGTTGCAGGTCGGCTTGCTCCGTCTGCTGCTGCCGCATCGCTTGCGCACCCCCGGCCAGTCCCGTTTCGGCTCGGGGTTCGACGCCCGCCGTATCGACCACCAGGCACTCACGGCCGCCCAATTGCAAGCGTCCGCTGACATAATCGCGCGTGGTTCCGGGCAAGTCGGCGACCAGGGCCGCTTGTCGCCCGACCAGGGCATTGAACAGGCTGCTTTTTCCTACGTTGGGCCAACCGATCAACACCACTCGGAAGGTATCGGTTTCGACACTTCGCCCGGCCAGCCGGTTTTCGAGTTCGGTGACCTGCGTCATTGCCTGGGCGATCCGCGCGGTTGCCTGAGTCGGTGTGACGAATTCGAGCTCTTCGTCGACGAAATCCAAGCCAGCTTCCAAGTCGGCCACCAGATCGAGCAAGAGGTTGCGGAGTTCCGTGAGGGGCTGTGCCAGTCCGCCGGCGAGTTGGGCGAGGGCCGTATCGAGCTGTCGGCGGGAGCGGGCATCGATCACGCCCAACACCGCTTCGGCCTGCGTCAGATCGATGCGGCCGGCGAGGAAGGCGCGGAGCGTAAATTCGCCGGGCTGGGCCAGCCGGGCTCCTGCCTGGCAGAGACGTTGGACGGCCGCTTGC
>SLMF01000322.1 GCA_007133715.1 Planctomycetaceae bacterium | reverse complement strand
CAGGAATGCCCAACCTACGAACTGATGCAGTACATATTGTTCGAGCTATTTTGTTCCCTCTTATGGGTTTTATGTAACGTCCATTGTGATTTGCGGCACTAGTCGGTGGCGATGGTCGGTTTTTCACCCATTCACTCTGAGACTTGGCATCTATCTCCTGTCCCCCTGTACTCGGGGTAACTACAGGGAGGTTCCCGATTTCAAGCTTTGATCACTGGGCAGCCATGAAAGACCGATGCAAATCGGCAATGCTGCGCCTTCGGAGCGAGATTTCATCGCCGACCCCCCCCCCTGCCCCCCCTAAGTACAGGGGGGGAGGAGATGTGCCAAAGACTCAGCATATTCACCCTGAGACTTGTGCAATCACGCCGGGCAGTCACGTGCCAATCTCTTCCGCGCGCGGTATAACTCACCGAACCCAAGAATGGCCAGGTTCCTCATTTGCAGAACAATATCTACCTAAGATAGGTATCTACTTACCACGTTCGTAGTACAAAAGGAAAGAATACAACCCCTTCGAGCTAATTTAATGCCTTCCGTGAGGGTGGCTTCTATCCGGCGTTTCGTGGGGCCTGTACCGTCAATTGCGAGTCGCGGCACTTGTGGAGCAAGCAGATGGCCGGTCCGTCCGATGAAGGGGCCAATCATTCTATATCTTGACGGTTTGGGCTTTCCCCACTACCTTGAACATAGGAACCAACACGTTTTTGTCGCTTTGAAAGCAAGCGGGACGTTTTTGTGGTGGTCGCTGCGGAGATGGCCCGGGTTGGCAAATCGTCCGGGAATCCTGACGCAAGTTACGTACCCCAAAATGACGGCAATTGTTCTCTTCTTCTTGTTAGGAATCGGCTGATGCTTCGATGCTCGGGAGTTCTGATCGCAGGGCTCGTTTTTGTGCTGGGATGTGGGTGTGGTGGCTCGTTCGCGCCCACCACCACGGTGGAAGGAACGGTGGCGATCGACGGCACGCCCGTAGCCGACGGGACCATCAGCTTTACGCCGCTAGAATTGGAAGCGGGATCGGTCGTAACGGCCGAGATCCGCAACGGCGAGTATCGCGCGCGCCGCGTGCACACGGGTCGCACGATGGTTCAGTTCCAAGTGATGGAAGAGACCGGCAAGATGCTGACGGACGAGTCGGAGGGAGGTGCCCCCTACCCTGAGCGGATCGATCGTGTTCCCGATAAGTACCGGGGGGGGGTGGAAATCACGGTGACCGACGACGGCGAATCGCACAATTTCGAACTCACCTCGTAGTAACCGGGGGGGGACGAGGGAGTTGAACGCACCATTTTATTGTTCGACGGGAGGTGAGTGATGACGGGCAGGAAACGCAAGGGCTTTACGTTGGTCGAGTTGTTGGTGGTCATTGCGATCATCGGGATTCTGGTCGCTCTGTTGCTGCCGGCGGTTCAATCGGCGCGCGAGGCGGCTCGGCGCACGCAGTGTGCCAACAACTTGGTCCAACTCGGTCTGGGTTTGCACAGTTACCATGACGCACACAACGTGTTTCCGATGGGGGTGCTGCAAGAGGATCTGAGTGTCGAGTTCGCTTATCCGCGATTGACCTGGCCGATTCATTTGTATCCGTTTTTGGAGCAGCGAGCGGCGTACGATGAGTTCGATTTCAACGTCCGCCCGTCGCACGGGCGGATCATGGATGCGGCCGTGAATGCCGGGGATGCCGATTCCCCGGCGGCCCAGGTGGTCCCGTCGATGCTGTGTCCGAGTGATGCGCGGGGTGCCACGATCCAGACCAGCAACAACGGCACGCACGCGCGGGGAAACTATGCCGTGTTTTTCGGCAATTTGGACAAAGGAGCGACGCTGACCCGTCCGGCTGCGCATGAACCGGCCGCATTTGGCTACCGCCGGGTCAGCATGGCCCAGATCCTGGACGGGACCAGCAACACGCTGGCCATGGGAGAAATGCTGCGCGATGCGGACCAGGACGGCCCGTTTCGCGGCTCGTACTGGCGGGATTTCCCGGGTGCGTCCTGGATCTTCACCTTGAACACGCCCAACTCGTTGATCCCGGACAATCTGCGGGGTTCGCAGTGTCCGGAGCGGGCGAATCAGCCCCTGCTGAATTTGCCCTGTGTTCCCGTCGACGGCGGGCGGGAATCCGCCGCCTCTCGCAGCCGTCATCCGGGTGGCGTGCAGGTGGTCTTGTGCGACGGTGCGGTGCGTTTCGTCAGCGAGACCATCGGGTTAGAGGTATGGCGTGCGGCCGGGGCGATCGAGAGCGGTATCCCGGTTCAGCTGCCCTAACCATCCGGCGCTCCAGCCGCCGATCGTGGCCACCGGAGGTTGCGATCGGCGGGGATGCGGGCTTTCGAAACCTTTGTGTTGCCGCAGCCTTCCCGATCTCAGCCACCATGATGTTACTCCCCCGCCCGTTCCGCCTCGCCCCTTCTCGACCCTTGCTTGCGATCGTTCTGGCGGGGTTCCTGTTTTCTCCCGGAGGGTCGGCAGCAGTGGCGTTTTATCGGTCCGAGTGAACCCGGCCCGCAACGCTGGGGCACGGGGGGCGAGGTGCGTTCGTGGCTCAGCGAAGACCGGGGGCGGACGTGGACCGCCGTTCGGGACGTAACCCGCAACAGCCCCCGCAATCACAGTTACATCCGCCGGCCGGTCGACGCCGACCCCGGTTTTTACGCCATGTGGGCCGACGGCAACTGGTATACCTTTACCTGCTCCTACCTGTACTTCACCAATCGCGAGGGCGATCGGGTTTGGCAGCTTCCCTACACGATGGACCAGGAATACGCCCAGCCTGCGGAGGTGGAGTTCTGGGATGCCCCGTGAGCGGGGGGGTGAACTGCCGCGTGCCGTAGGTTATCTTGGTTGGTGGCCCCAGTTGGTCGAGTCGTACAGAATTGCGGCCCGCGGCAGAAGGCACGGGTTGACGGATCTTTCCTGTCCGACGGGGAGGGTCCGATGAGCCCGAATTTCCGTCCTGCAAAGGGAGCTTGAACATGAGATTTTCCTGTGATTTCCGAGCCGTCCGGGATGTGGCCTGTGCCGTCACGTCGGAATTGCGGCCCGCGTTCCTTCCGGCTGCCTCTCCAGCCCGGGCCTGCCGCTCTGGCACCGGCTGGCTGCTGCTGGTCCTGCTGCTGGCGCCCTCGGCCGGGGCTGACGAACGGGTGGTGCTGTTCGATGCGGAGGGCTTCGCCGATACGACGGCCTATGCCCCGGGCGACTTGACCGCGGTCTCGCAGGGGGGCGGCCATTGGATTCCCGCGACGGGCACCGCGCGGCCGGCACAGCTCGTCGATCTGCAGGACGACCGCTTCCCCCGCGTGTTCCGCCGATACCAGACGGGCCAGCAGCCCACGGACGCCGATCTGTTGGACTTTCCCCCCGCCGCTCATCGACGCCTGACCCTCTCGTTCGATGCGCGGGTTTCCACCGCCGACTCCCGTACGCTCGACCTGTTCCTGCTGCGGCCAGGCCAGACCGAGGCTGGCCAGCAGGCTTCGGTGCTGATCTGGGGGCATGAGCCGGGGAAACTCTCCTATTTCGACGGCGACTACCACGACTTGGCTGATTTGGATGACGAATGGCATCATTACCGGCTGGTTCATGATCTGGATGCGAACACGTTCGATGTCTGGATCGATGGCCAGCAGGTGGGCCAGCGATTGGGCTGGCGGAACTCATTTCCTCCGGGCACGGCCTTCGGGCGGCTACGGATCGGCAGCATTCGCGGCCAAGCGGGCGATTATGCCGAATTGGCCAATCTGCAAATCACCACCGTTCCGGGCCCGCCCGCCGTGGCCCTGCTGGCTCCGGAGCGGCTCGGCGGCATTCTGGATCCGGAGCAGCCGCTGCAGTTTCAAATCACTTCGGATCGGCCCCTCGAGCCGGATGCGATTCGCATGGGGTTGAATGACGCCGACGTCACCGACCGGTTGGAAATCGCCGGTCCGCCAGAAGCCCGCACGGTGACGCTGTCCGGGTTCGCTCCCAACACCTCGTATCGCGCCCTGGTCCGGGCGGAAAACTCGCGGGGGACAACCGAACAGGAACTGCGCTTCTACACGTTCCAAAACCAGGTCGACGGCTATCGAGGGATCTGGTTCACCTTGGGGCAGATGACGGGTGAGTACGGCGACAAGTATTCGGGCGGACTGGCTTTCTGCTTCAGCCACACGCTGACCCCGATGGCAATCCACGCCCCCGAGGTCGAGAAGACCTTTTTCGTTTACGGGGGCACCACGGGCCCGGAAGAACGGTACCTGCTGGTCATGGCTTCGTACTATGATCACCGGCGGCATCGCGTACCGCGGCCGACGATCGTGCGGGACCAGCGTGGCATCGACGATCCGCATGACAATCCCAGCCTGGCGTTGGACGATCAGGGACACGTGTGGATTTTCATCGCCGGCCGGGGCCGGGGGCGGCCGGGCCAGATCTTCCGCAGTACCGAACCGTACTCGGTCGCCGCGTTCGACAAGATCATCTCACGAGAACAAACCTATTCGCAGGTCTGGTACCAGCCCCAGCGCGGGTTCCTGCACCTGCTGACGCTGTACACCCGCGGCAGGGAGCTGTATTGGGAGACCAGCCGCGACGGCACGGATTGGACCGAGCATCCCGCCCGGGACTTGAACAAACTGGCCGGATTCGGCGGCCATTACCAGGTCAGTCGCCAGCAGGGGAACCGGGTCGGTACGGCCTTCAATTACCATCCCGGCGGCAGCGTCGATCGGCGCACGAACATCTACTATATGGAAACCGGCGACTTTGGTGAAACCTGGACCACGGTGGATGGGCAACCGCTGACAACCCCGCTGGACGAAATCCAAAACCCGGCCCTGGTGGTGGATTACGAGTCGCAGGGGCGATTGTTCTACATCACCAAGCTGCTGTTCGACGAACAGGGGCATCCGGTGATCCTGGGCGTGTCCAGCGGCGGTTATCAGCCGGGCCCGGCGAATGATCCGCGGAAATGGGAAATCACCCGCTGGACGGGCGAGGCGTGGCGGACCCGCACGATCACGGAATCGGACCATAACTACGACATGGGCAGCCTGTACTTGGACGGCGATTGCTGGAGCCTGATCGGCCCGGCGCTGCCCGGCCCGCAACCTTATTTCACCGGCGGTGAGGTCGGTCGCTGGGTGTCGCAGGACCGGGGCGAAACCTGGCAGTTCGACCGGGCGGTGACTCGCAACAGCCCCCAGAATCACAGCTACCTGCGGCGGCCGCACAACCCGGTCGATCCGCTGTTCGGCATCTGGGCGGATGGCGATTCCAGCCAGTTCTCCATCTCGCGGCTGTTCTTCACCGATTCCACAGGCCAGCGGGTGTACCAGTTACCGTATACGATGGCGGAGGACGAAGCGGAACCGATCCTGTTGGACCCGCCGGAGCCGCCCGCGCCCGAAACGACGTGGTGACCGGTCGACGCCGCTGACGATCACGGGCACAGGATTCTAACCCCCGAAAAAAAGGAGCAGCAACGATGACGAGACGCGTTTTGTTTTGCCGTGCCGCCACGGTTCTGGCGATGACCCTCCTCCTGTCCGGCTGGGTGCTACGGGCTGTCGGGGCGGACGAACTGGCCCCGCCGACCGCCGGCGTGACGTTCGACGGCGAGGCGACCTACGCCGTCGTCGACGACGGGACCGCCTTTGACCTGGATGCCTTTACCCTGGCCACCTGGGTCAACTTGCGGCACACCCGCGGCTCCCAGATCTTCGTGAACCGCGGGGCGGCAGGCGGACTGTTCACCCTGTACCTGTTCGAGGACCGCGTGCGGATGCTGGTCGAATATGCGGACGGCCGGTACACGCATGCCAATACGGCCGCCCCGCCCGCCGATACCTGGGTGCATTACCTGGGGACCTACGATGGTGAAGAGATCCGTCTGTTCGTCAACGGCGAATTGGTGGCCACCACCCGGGCACCCGGCCGGATCCCGGCCAGCGAGGCCCGACTGTTCCTGGGGGCGCTCGAACCGGATACGCGGATCCTGGACGGCCAATTGGAGGACGTGCGAATCTGGAACCGGGCCCTGCCAGCCGACCAGGCGGCTCGCATCGCCAGCGGGTGTTCCGACCCGACGCTGGCCGAGGGACGAATCGCCCAGTGGACCCGCGCCGGGCTGGACGAAGCCACCTGGGCAGGCGCCTTCGAAAACGCACCGCCAGCCAGCTATCGCACCGAAGCGAAACCGGTGATCGCACGCCAGCGAGTCGATGGCTACCGCGGTATCTGGTTCACCTTGGGACAGTTTCGGGAGTACGGTGACAAGTACTCGGGCGGGCTGGGAACCTATACGGCCAATCACGTCCCGATCGCCATCTATGCCCCCGAGGTGGACAAGACCTTTTTCGTGTATGGCGGCAGCCGGGACGGCGAACGGTATCTGCTGGCCATGGCCTCCTACTACGACCATCGCCAAGGCGTCGTGCCGCAACCGACGATCGTGCATGACAAACAGGGCGTCGACGACCCGCACGACAACCCCAGCCTGACCCTCGATGAACACGGGCACCTGTGGGTCTT
>SLMF01000361.1 GCA_007133715.1 Planctomycetaceae bacterium | reverse complement strand
GGCACCGTCAAGACCCATGCCCGGCGTGGCTTGCAGCGATTGCGGGAGTTATTGGACCATGAACAAGACCACTGATCTGGCTGGCACGATCATCCGTTCGGCGGCGAGCGGCCTGAGCGGATTGGCCACCGAACGGTTGCTCGAACGCGTCCCGTCGGCCGACACGGCTTTCCGTCAGCCTTTCGAGAGCTGGAAACAGCTGTTCCAAGCCCAGTTGGAGGATTTAGCAGGCACGTTGGCCGTCGATCGCCCGCATCTGTTTGCGGCTCAGGCTCAGGAGCAGCAGGCGGTGTCTGCGTCGCGGGGCGTGTCCCCCGAGGTTTTCCAGGCGGCGTTCCGGGCGTTGCGCGAAGTGCTGGTCGAAAAACTGTCGCCGGTGCTGGCCGCCCAGGTTGCCTCGTACGTCGACCGGGCACTCGCGACGCTGGCCACGCCGCTGACCCGTCACGAGAGCCCGTTGACGCGGGGAAGACCCTACTCGCGTGTGGTGACCGAATACCTATTGGAGGTACTGCAGGGCGAACGGAATCGGGCTTGGCAGGTGGTTCAGAATGCGGCGGCGGAGGGGGCCTCGTTGGAAGAGGTGTTCCTCTACGTGCTGGCCCCTGCGCAAGCGGAGATCGGCCGCATGTGGATGCAGGATGAAGCCAACGTTGCGGAAGAGCATTTTGTCTCGTCCACCACCAAGTGGGTGATGACTCAGCTGCAGCAACTGGCCCTCCGGCAGCCTTTGCATGGCAAGACCTTCTTAGCAGCTGGTGTGGCGGGTAACCGGATGGACGTCGGGCTGCAGATGCTGGGCGACCTGTTCGAAATCGACGGTTGGCGAGTGGTGCCGTTAGGGGCGGATGTTCCGGCCGAAGATCTTGCCCAGGCTGCCGATTTCTATGAAGTGGATGTGGTCGGCTTGTCCGTGTCGATGAACACGCAGTTCCCGGCGTTGCAACAGGCGATCCGGTCAATTCGGGGAGGTGCGAGGGGCGAGCGGGTCAAGATCCTGGTGGGCGGTCGCGCTTTCGAGCTCGCTGCCGACTTGGCGGCCGAGTTGGGCGCGGACGCCGTCGCTCAGGGTTTGGTCGAAGCTCGCTCGCTGGCACGCCAGCTGACCGGTTTGCCTGCGAACCCCGTTCTGCATACTGCGTTCATTCCTCTGGGGGAAGAAGGTTAGGCTCTGTCAGAAAAGGGGGCTGACCGTCTTCTCGCGTACCCTATTGTGCGGGTTTTCAGCGTCCTTTCCAAAGAGTCAGACCCCACGATCGCCCGGTGGGTGGGGTCTTGTATGTTACGCTGGCCGCCATCGGAGCGGGGCTGGTGGCGAGTACCGTTCGCTGGATGATCGTCGATACGCTGCATCACTGGACCGGGATCTCGCGGCCGCGGTGCCAATTCATCGGGTTCGAGCAGAAAGCCGGCGCGTACGACATGCTGGGCGAGATGCATTACCGGCTTCATCGTACATCCTCCAGTAATCTTGCGATCTGTTCCGGCGAAGGCAGTTGCCCTTTCAGTTCCTTAGGCAACCGTTTCACAATCCGGTAGGTAACCACGCCGATCGGCTTGCGGGCGTCGTGCAGCGCGTATTCCACAATCGTGCGGCTCTTCTCCTTGCACAGGATGATCCCAATCGGCTCGGCCTCGCCTTGCTCCCGAGCCAGACGGTCCAAGGCGGTCAAGTAGAACGGCATCTTGCCGACAGACTCCGGTTCGAACTCGCCGATCTTCAAGTCGATGGCGACCAGGCACCGTAGCCGGCGGTGGAACAGCAGCAGGTCGATGAAAGACTCCTTGCCGTCCACAACCAGCCGGTACGAAGGCGAACACGCCGGCCGACGCGTGTCACGGACCCGAAAGCAGATCGCTCCCTGGCAGGCGAGCCGGTTTCCACCCCCCGGTCAGACCTGTCGAACCGAGCCGGGGGCCCCGGCCAAGTCCGCCAGGATCAGCCGGAGGGCCGTGGCCATGGTCGCGGCCGGCAAAGCGGTCAACATCCGCTCGCCCGACGAAACCTGGGATACTTCCAGAGGCACATGGATCATCGTGCTCCGCGTCGGCAAGCCCCGTTGCTCGGCCAAATAATGCGCCAGATACAAGACCGCATTGCACAGGAAGGTCCCGGCATGGTAGGAAACCTGGCAAGCAATCCCCGCTTGCCGGATCTGCGCCGCCCAACGGCCCAAGGGCAACTGCGAACGATAGGCCACCGGACCCTCCGGGACCAGCCGACCGGCTTCCTCCGCTTCCTGCTCGAAGCCACCCGCCACGTTCAGCCCGATCATTTCCAATTCGATGCCGCGGCGTCCAGGAGCTTGTCCCAGATGCAGACTGTAATCGTAACCGGCCTCCAGATCCGCCGCCAAACGCTCCTGCAAGATCGCATAATCCACGGGGTAGCGGCGAGTCGTCACCTGGGGCTGCTGCGGCAGACTGCGGGTCAGTTCGACCAGCGTCAGCCAGCTACTGTTCTGCTGCCATTCGCCATAAGCATCGAACGCGGTGATCAGCACGGTTGCCATAAGCGTCCACAATCCAACAAAATCCACTTTGCCCGTTCAGCGCCGCAACATCTCCTGCCACTGCAAGGCAACCGCTTGCGGATTGTCCAGCACCGCCACCGCCACCAGCACCATCATCGCCAAACCGAACAGGATCAGACTTAGGCCATAGGGATTCGGAGTTCCCCGCAGCTGTTGCAAAGCGGGTGCCAGGGCCCGTTCCAAGCGCCGCCAGCCCCCGTGACTTTGCCGGGGCCCCGCCGAGACCAATTGGATGGTCTTCATCGCACCGAACGGCTCCAAATACAACTGGACCTGCAAAGCGGGCAGGATCAGACTGTCACCCACCCATCGCGCCTGGCGATCCAAATCCGTCACCACCTCGGCCAAAATCGGTCGCAGTTGGTCACACGTCACGTTGTAGATTACCAAACGAGGCCTCATCAGCAGGATCAGCAGCGTCACGCAAAGGGCGTAGAAGGCCAGCAGCACCAACCAAACCCAGCCGCCCAAGTGGACGGCCGCGTTTTCCGGAAAAAACAGCTCCATCGGGCCCACAATCGCCAACCCGCCCACGGCAACCCCCAAGGCGGCCGTGTCGCGAGCACCTGTGGTAACCAGCGGCCGGCTGGAAAGATTCACCACGCCCAACACCAGCAGGTACACCGCCAGCGGGCCCAAGGCAATGGTCAGACGTAAAGGATCCAGATACATAAACCGACTCGAATTGACGAGGTGCCGACCCTCACTACACCACCCTCCGGCGGTAGCCAACCGGTGCCGTCGCTTGACGAAAGTGGCCTCCGGGGGATACGATACACGACCTACACGGGCAACCTCTGCTCCGGAAAGGCCTAACCCTCCTAGTTTAACGGCCGGTAACCCCGCGGTCAACGAGCCGGTGAGCTGCGTCGGCGGTTCCCACAAGCTTGACGTGGGTACCGGGATTCTCCAGTGTGAACGCAACTTAACTGATGTTCCTGATCGATACCCTGCTCCTGATCGGTGGTTTCCTTCTCCTGCTGGGAATCGCCTCCAGCAAGTTCTCGGCACGTCTGGGCGTCCCCGTGCTGTTCTTGTTCTTGACTCTGGGGATGTTGGCCGGTTCCGAGGGGATCCTGGGCTTGACCTTCGATAACTACCGGCTGGCACACGGGATCGGCACCCTGGCCCTGGCCATGATCCTGTTCGATGGTGGTTTGCAGAGCCCCCTTGGTGCGATCCGGAAGGTCTGGCAGCCGTCACTTCTCATGGCGACCGTGGGGGTCGTGGTGACCGCGGGGATCACGGGCTGGGCGGCGGCGTGGATCCTGGACATCTCCTTGCTGAAAGGGCTCCTGCTGGGCAGCATTGTCGGTTCGACCGATGCCGCCGCCGTTTTTTCGGTTCTCCGTTCCGGGGGGGTGCATCTGCCCCAGAGACTGGCCGCGACGTTAGAGGTCGAAAGCGGCTCGAATGACCCGATGGCCATCTTCCTGACGGTCAGTTGCATCGAGTTGCTTACGGCCCAGATGGCCTGGGGCCCCGGCTTGCTGCTGCTGTTCGTGACGCAGATGCTGGCGGGGGCCGTGGTGGGCCTGACCGCCGGGCTGGCAGCGGTGTGGATTGTGAACCGCATCCAGCTGGATGCGTCGGGCTTGTACCCGGTGCTGGTGACCTCCTGCAGTCTGCTGACGTTCGGTCTTGCGGCCTCGTTCGGCGGCAGCGGTTTTCTGGCGGTTTACGTCGCCGGGATCGTGATCGGGAACAGCCGGATTGTGTTTCGACGTGGCGTGTTCCTGTTCCAAGATGCGCTGGCTTGGCTCAGCCAGATCGTGTTGTTCGTGATGTTGGGTCTATTGAGTTTTCCCAGCAGGCTGTGGGGGATTGCTGGGCAGGGTCTGTTGGTGGCCGCCGTGTTGATCTTCATCGCACGGCCCCTGGCGACCTTGCTGATCTGGCCGTTTCGATATTCGGCGCGCGAGTTGCTGTTCGTGTCCTGGGTCGGCCTGAAAGGGGCCGTGCCGATCACCTTGGCCACGTTCCCCTTGGTGGTCGGTCTGGCCAACGCGGATCAGCTGTTCGATGTGGTGTTCTTTGTCGTGCTGGTGTCGGCACTGATCCAAGGCTGGACTCTGCCGTGCATGGCGCGGCGACTGGGTTTGGAAAGGCGTCCGCTCCCGCAGCCGCCGGTCACGCTGGAGATCAGTTCGCTGCGGCATGTGGACGGCGATATCATCGATTACCTGGTTGACAGTGATTCGCCCGCCGCCGGGCGGGCGGTCAAACGCCTGGCCTTGCCCGAGGGCGTGGTGATCGCGATCATCGCTCGTCAGCATCAGATCATCCCGCCGCACGGCGATACGCGGATCGAGCCGGGCGACCACGTGATCCTGGTGCTGCGGCCGGACACGCGTCCGCTGGTCAACAAGATCTTCGGTCCGCAGGAGCGGCGGGAGGAGGAGCTGCCCGCCTCGCTGGAATTCCCGCTGCGGGGCACCACGCGCATCGGCGAGTTGCAGAAGTTCTATGACATCCAGGTGGATGCCCCGCCCGACCAGACGCTGGACCAGGTACTTCGCGAACGGCTGGGTCCGGAGCGGACCGTGCTGGGAGCCCGTTTTCGCTTCGGCCCGATCGCGCTGACCATTCGGCAGCTGGGGGCGAAACAGACGATCCAGAGCGTGGGCATGACGATCTTGCCGCTGGACGAACAGGAGTCGCCGGAGCCCCCGTCCGATCTTTCGTCGCAAGAATCCCGACCTACTCCGGAGTCGCCCGCATGACGCATATCTTGGCTCGAATCATCGCTTCCAAACGGCAGGAACTCGCAGCCGCTCGGCAACGCCGCCCGGCCCGCGAGTTGGAAGCCGCCTTGGCCGACGCGCCGCCCGTCCGCGATTTCCTGGCGCCCCTCGCCGCTCCCGGACCGATCAAACTGATCGCCGAAGTCAAAAAGGCCAGTCCCTCCAAGGGCGTGATCCGGGACGATTTCGATCCGGTCGCCATCGCCCGCATCTACGGGGAACACGGCGCCAGTTGTCTGAGCGTGCTGACCGACGCCCCGTTCTTCCAGGGCGACTTGCAGTATCTCCGCGAGATCCGCCACGCCGTAACCCTGCCCCTGCTGCGCAAAGACTTTATCCTGGACCGCTACCAATTACTGGAGGCCCGTGTGGCCGGTGCCGATGCCGTGCTGCTGATCGCCGAATGCCTGACTCCGGATGCGCTCCGCCAGCTGCACGCCGAAGCTTTGGCGCTGGGCATGACCCCCCTGGTCGAATTCTACCGCCCTGAAAATCTGGGCCCGGTGCAACGCGCCGGGGCTCGGCTGATCGGCGTCAACAACCGGGATCTGACGTCCTTTCACACCGACCTGCAGCACACGATCCGCATGCGCGAACACATCCCGCCGGATTGCACGCTGGTCGGCGAGAGCGGGATCCACAGCCGCGAGGATGCCTTGCTGCTGGAACGAGCCGGTGTCGATGCAATCCTGGTCGGCGAACACCTGATGGCCAGCCGGGACATCGGCGCCGCCGTAAGAAACCTGTTGGGAACCGACTGATACTCGGCCGCGAAAGGCGTCTGCATGGTGCGAATCAGCCGCGCCGAAACGACGTCGTTGTTCGCGTCCAACTGGACACAAACCGATGAGTTCCGTCACGGATCACGCGCTCTCGATTGTTCGGGAAACTTATTCGCTGGCTCCTTCAATTCGCTGTCGAGCCGCCGTTTTCGACAGCGAATTCAAGCAGACAGCGAATTTTTCTACGACGATTTCAGGGGGAAAAAAGAGCCCCCTTTTTTCAATGACCCGCTTAATTGCTGGCTTGTGCTCTGTGTTTGATGCAGGATGGTATCGACGATGCCTTGTAGCAATTGTCCTAGTGCCGCAGATCAGAATTGACGTGATACCGCCCGCGGTCAGGTTTGTCCGGTTAGGTCTCGAATCGTAGAACGGAATTCATTCCGTTTCCCGCATCGCGAACGGAATGAATTCCGTTCTACGATGAGACAGTTCTGACCGCGGGCGGTATAACACACG
>SLMF01000210.1 GCA_007133715.1 Planctomycetaceae bacterium | reverse complement strand
GTACACGGTGTTCATGCAGTTCGATTGCAATCTGCGCTTCGCCAACGGCAATTCGATCAACCTGGTCAGTCGCGGCAACGAGATCATCATCGAAGGCGAGGAAGGCCGGATCCGCGTCAACCGCGGCGGCTTGACCGGCCGGCCCATCGAGCAGATCAATTCCAGCCCTTCGGATCGCCAGTGGTTGAACGAGCAGGTGGAACGGCTGTACCGCGGGATGCGCATGACCAGTCACATGGGCAATTTCTTCGACTGTGTCAAGGACCGCCAGTTGCCGATTTCGGATGTCTTCACGCACAACCGGGCGATGGAACTAGCGCACACGTCGAACATGGCCATGCTGTTGCGACGGACGTTGCACTGGGACCCGGAGCGTCGCGATTTCGGGGACGATGCCCAGGCCAATGCGCACGGAATCGCAGGGCGGTCGCGGCGTGAGCCCTGGACGATGTGAGCCGGACCGGGTTGGTGGGCGGGCGATTTGCCGGGGGCCCTGCGAATTCACGGCCCCTCAGCGTTCCAAGAGGGGTCGCAGGAAGCGGCCGGTATGGTTGTCATGCAACTGGGCGATCTGTTCCGGCCGGCCCGTCGCCACCACCCGCCCGCCCGCTTGGCCCCCCTCCGGGCCCAGATCGATGATCCAGTCGGCCGTCTTGATCACGTCCAGATTGTGTTCGATGATCAGCACCGTATTGCCCCGGGTCACTAGGCGATCCAGCACGAGCAGCAGGCGGCGGATATCGGCGAAGTGCAGGCCGGTGGTCGGTTCGTCCAGCAGGTACAGGGTTTTTCCCGTATCGACGCGCGCCAGTTCCACTGCCAACTTGATCCGTTGGGCTTCGCCGCCGGAAAGGGTGGTCGAAGGTTGACCCAAGCTGAGGTAGCCCAGGCCGACATCGTCCAGACTGGACAGCAGGCGATGGATATCCGAGAAGTTCTGGAAGAAGTCACGTGCTTCGGCCACCGGCATATCCAGCACGTCGGCGATGGTCTTGTTGCGGTAGCGGATTTCCAGGGTCTGCCGGTTGAAGCGGGCGCCGCCACATTCGTTGCAGGTAACGTACAGATCGGGCAGGAAGTTCATCTCGATCTTCTGCAGGCCATGGCCCAGGCAGTGTTCACAGCGTCCTTCTTTGACATTAAAGCTGAAGCGGCTGGCGTTGTAGCCGCGCTGTTTGGCTTCCCGGGTCTGCGCGAAGGCGCGGCGGATGGAATCGAACGCGCCGCTGTACGTGGCCGGCGTGCTGCGGGGCGTACGGCCGATCGGGGTCTGGTCGATCTGAATCACCTGATCCAGATGTTGGGTTCCTCGCAAGCTGCGGAATTCGCCGGGCTGGCGACTGGAACCGCCGAAGCGGCGGATCAAGGCGGGCCCCAACGTCTGGTTGATCAGCGAGCTTTTTCCCGAACCGCTGACGCCGGTGACACAGATCAGCACGCCCAGGGGGAACGGGACATCGACCGCTTGCAGATTGTGGGTCGCGGCGCCTTCGAGGATCAGGCTGCGAGTTTTGCGAATCGGTCGCCGCTGCCGCGGTACGGGGATGCGGGTGGAGCCGCTCAGGTACTGGGCGGTAAGCGAATCGGGGCAGTCCCGCACCTGGTCCAAGCTTCCTTGGGCCACGATCCGCCCGCCGCCGCTGCCGGCGCCGGGCCCCATGTCGATCACCCGATCCGCCGCGCGCATCATGGCTTCGTCATGTTCCACCACCAGCACCGTATTGCCTTGGCGTTGCAGATCGCGGAGGGCGGTGATCAGCCGCTGGTTGTCGCGGGGGTGCAGTCCGATCGAGGGTTCGTCCAGCACGTAGCAGACGCCGACCAGAGCCGAACCGATGCTGGTGGCCAAACGGACCCGCTGTCGTTCGCCGCCGCTGAGCGTATCGGCCGTGCGGTCCAGGGTGAGATAATTGGCACCGACTTGGATCAGGAACGCCAGCCGCCGTTGGATTTCGGTGATCAGGGGCTCGGAGATGGGCCGTTTTTCGGCGGGCATGTGCAAGCGGTGGAAGAACTCGGCCGCTTCGCCCACCGCCATCTGGCAGATGGCCTGCAGATTAAGGCCGCCCAGGCGCACGGCGTTGGCCTCGGGCCGGAGCCGTGAACCCTGGCAGGCGGGACAGACGATCTGCCGCCGGAACCCGTCCAGGAAGGTGCGTCGAGCCGTCCGTGTCTCGGTGACATAGAGTTTCTCGAGCAGGGTCAGCAGGCCCGGGAACCGCGACCCGTCGCCCTCCAGCAACTGCTGCCGCAGCTGCCGATCCAGCTGGTTCCAGGGGGTGCGTCCGCCGGCTCCGTGCGTCTGCAGGAAGGTTTCGATGAGCCGGGATTGTTTGCGGACCGTGGCGGCCGTGAGACCTTTCCACACCGTGATCGCGCCCTGGTCCAGACTCTTATCTTCATCCGGAATCACCAGCGCCGGGTCGAAGCGTTCCCGTTTGCCCAATCCGTCACAGCACGAGCACGCGCCGTAGGGGCTGTTGAAGCTGAACGTCCGCGGCTCGAGTTCCGGGAAGCTCAGTTCGCAGTGGGGGCAGGCATGCCGCGTGCTGAACACCCGATCCTGCCAGCGGCCGCGTGGGTTTTCCGCATTGGCCTGCTGGGGGTCCAGATAGCAGGCGATCAGCAGGCCCTCGCCGTGCCGCAGGGCCAGCTGCAACGAATCGGCCAGCCGGTTGCGGACGGTTTGGCGAACGATCACCCGGTCGACGACCGCGTCCACGTCGTGCAACTGGCGGGGATTCAGTTCGGGCAGGTGCTCCAGATCGTAGACCGCGCCATCGATTCGCGCGCGGACAAAACCGGCTTTGCGGATCCGCCGCAACACCTCGCGGTGCGCCCCCCGCCGCCCGCGGATCAGCGACGTCAGCAGCATCATCTTGGTGCCCTCGGGCAAGGCCAGGCAAGCTTCCAAAATCTGGCCGGGGGCCTGCGGGCTGATCGCCGCCCCGCACTGGTAACACGCCGCGTCGCCGGCCCGTGCCATCAGCACGCGGAGGTAGTCGTAAACCTCCGTCACGGTGGCGACCGTGCTGCGTGGATTCGCGTTGCCCGGCCGCTGGTCGATGCAGATCGTGGGTTGCAACCCGTCGATGCAATCCACCTCGGGACGCTCCATCTGGTGGATGAACTGGCGGGCGTACACCGAGAGACTCTCGATATACTGCCGCTGGCCCTCGGCATACAACGTGTCGAAGGCCAGACTGCTCTTACCCGAGCCGCTGGGTCCGGTCAGCACCACCAGCTGATCGCGGGGGATATCCACGTCCACGTTCTGCAGGTTGTGCATCCGCGCCCCGCGGATGCGGATCACCCCGTACCCGTTGGCATCACCGATTTCCCCCGCGGCGGCCGCGGGTTCGGGAGTTTCGACAATCATCCGTTTCCTTTGGGAATTCTCGGCGGTTCCGGCACTTGGCCAATCCACCTCAGTCCGTCGGTCCGTTCCAAGGGTCGCGGTCCACACCTCGCACCTGCATCCGCAACGAATACAGCGATTGGCTGGCCGTGATGAACAGCGTGCGACGATCCGCGCCCCCGAAACACACGTTCGCCGTCCAACGCTCGGGAACCTCGATGTGCCCAATCTGCTGACCGGATGGGTCGAATACGGTGACGCCGCGACCGGTCAAATACACATTGCCCCGATCGTCGATCGTCATCCCGTCCGAGCCCAGTTCGCAGAACAAGCGGCGGTTGGTCAGCGAACCATCGGCTTGGATGTCATACGCGTAGGTCTGGCGGCCGCGGATGTCGGACACGTACAGCGTGCGGCCGTCCGGCGTGCCGATCAGACCGTTCGGCTGTTCGAAACCGTCGCAGACCCGGACCAGTCGCTGGCGATCAGGGCTCAAATAATACAGAGCCTGATGGTCCTGTTCCTGAGGACCCCGGTCCCAGTAATCGCGTCGGTAGTAGGGATCGGTAAAGTACAACCCGCCATCGGGCCGGATCCAAAGATCGTTCGGCCCGTTCAACAGGTTGCCCTGATAGTCCCGGACCACCACCGTGACCTCGCCCTCCGGGCTGATCTTCCACAGCTCGTTGTTCGCATCGGCACAGGTCCAGAGGTTCATGTCGGCATCAAAATACATGCCATTGGACCGTCCACTGGGTTGCAGGAAGGTCGACAGCTGGCCCTCGACGCTCCATTTCATGATGCGATCATTGGGCTGATCGGTGAAGAACACGTTGCCCGCCTGATCTGCCGCGGGTCCTTCGGTGAAGCGGAATTCGCCGGACAGTTTTTCCAATTCGGCACCCGGCGCAAGGAGCTCCTCGTTCGCCCCCAGGCGGGTGCCCCACATCAGGCCCAGTCCCAGGATCATCCCCCACACGCATACGGCTCGCGACATGATTGCCCTTCCTTTGTCAAGCTGCCTGTGCTCTCGCCGGCCTTTTCCGCGAGATCTCCTCCCCATTGTCCGTCAAATCGAAGCACGCGGCAACCTGTCAGCGACAGCGGAGAATTTTCGGGGGCAAACCGACCCATGTTGGTCGACTCGGTGCCGAAAAATTCTCGGTTGGCCAGAGTCGTATGAGTCCCCGCGGGCACAGTTCGAACACCGGAACGCGAACCGCACCCCGTCCCCGAGAGACAAAGGGGACGGAGACAAAGGGGACCCCCAGCTTTCGCTAGAATAAACAGCTCTTCGTGAGGTTAATGCAGTATCTGAAAAAGGGAGTGCTTATCGATAGAGCCCCGCTTCGGTGACTTGTCTCGGCTCGAAGTATTCCGATTTGGAAAAGCTGGCTGTCCCCTTCCGCTCCACGGGCTGTTGGTTACTTCGCCGCCAATACGCGTTCGACTTTACAACCGACGGCGCGTGCTGCCATTTCTGCGTGTTCGGGGTTCAGTTCGATTCCCAGGCAGGGGCGTCCCAATTCCCGGGCAATACGGCAAGTGGTTCCGCTGCCTACGAAGGGATCCAGGACGAGGTCGCCCGGATCCGTACAGGCCGCGATCATGGGTTGGATCAACCAATCCGGAAAAGTCGCGTAATGCCGCGCGGAGGAGTCGCCGGCGGGCAGCGACCAGACGTCGGTTGGCAAGCATCCCTTCGGATTCAACCGGAATGTCTTGCCGTGGCGCATTCGCGAATCGTCCTCGTTTCGGCGTCCTTCGCTTTTCGCTCCACCGTAGACTTGCCCGTTGCCCCAGCGGCGTATTGTGCTCGGTGCGTACGGCACCCGGATCGCGTCTGCGTTGAACTTGTATTTCGAGGGACGACGCGTCAGAAACAGAATGTGTTCGTGGCCCGAACGCCAGCGGTTCCGTGGGCTTTCCGGGGCGGGGTCTAGCTTGTTCCAAATCAAATCGTTGCGAACGGTCCAGCCGATTTCGTCAGCCGCGAGCGCAAGGCGATGGGGCACGAGCAGGAGCTTCTGTTTCTGGTAAGTGTCCCCAACGACAAAAAAGCAAGCGCCGGTTTCTTTCGTGACCCGGAAAAGCTCGTCGAGAACGCCGCACATGCTGTTGACATACTCGCCGACGGTGGCCTCCATGCCAAACTGACCAGTCACCCCGTAGTCCCGGTGCCGGAAATACGGCGGCGACGTCACGGTCAAATCCACGCTGTCGGCGGGAAGTCCGCCGAGCACCCGTTTGGCATCGCCGCAGATGATGCGTGCGTCGTCCATTACCCTGTCCTTCCTTGTCTTCGCTCGACCTTGTTCTCTAAGAACCTCCGTATTCTGGCGCCAAGCCGGCCTGTGCGCGAGGGGTCGATTTGGCGCTCCCAAATGACCATCACGCTCCAACCCATCCGCAGGAGTTCTCGTTCCGTCCGCTTGTCCCGGGCCGCATTGCGCCGTAACCACGCGGGAACGGGCCGTCTTCGGAGTCTGGGGAAGCCCCTTTCCGTCAAAGTCCGTCGGCAAGCTGGATTCCGATTGATGCGCTGCGTCCCACAGCAGCCACCCGCCGATTGTATCTGAGCAGCAGCTCGACCAACGTTCGCTCACGAGACCAACCCAGGTCGATCATCGTTGACAGCGTTCGCCACGAGACAAATGAATCCAAAGCCCACACGCTCGGTGCCCTTTCGGCAAGAACGGACGTTAGCAATTCTCGTTTCAGGGATTCCTGTGCGCCGAACATGACAACCGTCAATGGGCTGTTCTGTCCCAGCTCGATGCATTTCGCAAGTGCCGCATCATCATCTTCAGCAAGGTAGGTGTAGTAATGGGTTGATATTTGCCACATGGCGTTTGAAAGGTCCTTGATCAGCAAACACGGACGCTTCCCTGTCGGCCAAGTGGCGACGAGCAGGTCGAGTGATGCGGCGACCAAATGGCACGCGGCCTCGTCCCGCCGTGCTCGGCCATCGATCTGTGCCAAGAGGTCCACGGCGACTGCACCGCTCGTAAATGTTCGCCAATTTGGGTGGATAGCAAGCATATGGGTGTACCGATTTTGGGCGCATTCTAACAAGTTCCCATAATGGAAGCAATGGAAAAATCGGTTCATACCTCTGAATACCGGGCGCTTCGCGCGGAACTCCGGAAACTCCGGCAGAATGCGGG
>SLMF01000562.1 GCA_007133715.1 Planctomycetaceae bacterium | reverse complement strand
GTTCGATTTCGAGATCGCCCAGGACGCACGGATCGCCCAGCAGGCGTTTACGGAAGCCGCGGAACGTGCTCGGCCATGGCGTGCTTAGGCTGGGGTGAGAGCATTCCAAGTCGAGTGGGAAAGACGATGGCACACGAACGTGCGGGCGGTCAAACGCTGGTTCACGAGGCGATGGCGGCCCGTTTTTCTGTCCAGGTGGTGCACGACCCGCCGCAATATGCGTGGCAGGCGGTGTGTGCGGCGTTTGACCAGTTGGACATGCTGGAGGGTCAGCTGAGTCGGTTTGTGGAAGGCAGCGATGTGTGGCGGATCAATCGGTTGCGGCCGGGCGAGACCGCGGTGGTGGCTCTGGACACCTTCCGTTGCCTGGCCCTGGCGCTGGAACTCCAACAGCGAACGGGCGGCGCCTTTGACGTCACCTACCGCTCCCAACCGACTTCGCTTCCGGCGGAACGCCTGGGACTGAGGAGTGGTCGGAGTGCTGTTCAGATGCTCGCCAGCGGGGTGGAAGTCGATCTGGGCGGGATCGGCAAAGGCTACGCCTTGGATCAGATGGCGACGGTGCTGGCGGAATGGGAGGTCACCACCGCCCGGCTGGCTGCCAGCAGCAGCACGATCCTGGCTCTGGAGCCCCCGCCTGGCGAACCGGGTTGGCTGCTGACTTACGGAAACACGAGCGGATTGCGGCGACGGCATTTGTCGCGGGCCGCCTTCAGCGGCTCGGGGGTGAGTGTGAAAGGGCACCACATTCGGGACCCGCACACGGGCCTGGCGGCTGGGCGACGCGTGCGAGCGTGGGCCCGGGCACGGTCGGCTGCCCAGGCGGACGCCCTCTCCACGGCGTTCATGGTGATGTCTGGGGAGGCGGTGGCACGCTACTGCCGCGACGCCTGCCCAGCCGAGCAAGTGCAAGCTTTTCTGCTGGAGGAGCCGGACGACGAACTGCGGGCTCTGCCGGATTCCGCGTTCTGGGAAGATAGCTCAAAGGAGGTTTTGTGAAACGACGTGAATTTCTATCGAGTAGCCTGGCTGCCGGAGCCGGTACGCTCCTGATGTCGAACCACCGGGCGGTAGGCGAGGCGGCCGATCCGGAACTGGATGTGGCACTGATCGGGGCCGGAATCCACGGCCGCACCCTGCTGAACTGCCTGTTGGCCAGCGGCGGAGTCCGGATTCGGGCCGTCTGTGATGTGTGGCCCTACCGCCGCAATGCCGCAGTCTACTACCTGGAAGCCTTCGGTCAGAAGACGGTTGGCTTCGAGGACTATCGCCAGATGCTGGACCAGGTTGACGGTTTACAGGCCGTGGTGGTCGCCACCCCCGATTTTGTCCATGCCGAGCAGACCCTGGCCAGTCTCCAGGCCGGCTTGCACGTGTATTGCGAGGCACCGATGGCTCGCACGTTCGAGCAGGCGCGGGCGATGGCCGAGGCGGCCGAGCAGACCGGCAAGTTGCTGCAAGTGGGGTATCAGCGGCGGAGCAGTCCGCGGTACCAGCTGGTCGCCGAAAACCTGCTGGGCGAGGCCGAACTGCTGGGCGACATCACGGCGGCCGGCAGCCAATGGAACCAGCCCGAGCTGTGGGAACAGGGTTGGCCGCAACGGCTGACCCTGCCCGCTGCCGATTTGCAGAAATACGGTTATGCGGACATGCGACAGTTCCGCAACTGGCGGTGGTTCACTCGTTACAGTGCGGGCCCGTTTGTTTCGGCGGCCGTGCATCAAGTCGATGTCCTCAACCGGTTGCTGGGCACACCTCCCCGGGCCGTATTGGCGGCGGGCGGTGCCGACTTTTTCGACGATCGGCAGTGCCACGACCATGTGACGGCGATTTTCGAGTATCCCCACGAGGCGCGCACGATCCGGGCGACTTGCCAGGTACTGACCACCACGCGAGGGACCGCGGGCAGCCATGAACTGCTGGTGGGTACCGAGGGCTCCCTGCGAACTTCGGACAACCCCCAGTGGTTCACGGTCTTTCGCGAGCCCACGGCGGCAGACTGGAACGTGTGGGTGCGGCAAGGCTTCCTGGTCCGGCCGGAGCGGGCGGCAAGCAGCGTGCCGACCCCGGACAGCGGCGGCTTGCTGCACGTGGAAGAGACGGGGTTGGTTGAGGAGTACCGGTTGCCCCTGACGGCCGACAAATCCTCGTTGCACTACCATATCGAGAATTTCCTGCAGTCGATACGCGGGAAGGCCCGCTTGAACTGCCCCGCCGAAACGGCCTTGGCCAGCGAAGCGGCCGTCCTGCGGGCGCTGGAGGCGGTCGAGGCCAAGCGGCAGTTACCGATCCGAGCCGAGGATGCTTGAAGTTGCGGCTCCCGACCGACGGCAGGGGACACTCCCACACGGGACGGGAAGAACTGGAACGAAGTGCATTCTGGAGCGGGGTTCTAGGTATGGTTTTCAGGGTGGGTACGGCAGCACACGATTCGGGGCGGGGCAAAAAAAAATCGTGGGAGGCCCCGGTTTTTTCCCGCACCCGGTTGAGCAATCGTTCCTATAATGATTAAATGACACGCTAGGAGAGCCCCCTACTCGGGCGCGTTTGGTCGTATTGTGTAGGTGCCGATCGACAGGGAAGCAGGCAGATTGGGGAGGAAGTCAGATTGCGTGGAAAAGAAGCAGCACAAATGGGTAGCTGCTAGATCGGTTGGAGCATGAGAAAACAGTCATGGGTTTTCGTCGCGCTGTCTTTGTCGCTGGTCGCCGGTATTCTGGCGTCGGAAGTGCTCTCGCATCATTACGGCCATCTGGACCAGGAAACGCAGCAGGAAGCTCCTGCAGAGATCGAGACGCCTCGTGCGGAGGCGTACCGAGTTGGGGAGCCGGGTGCCCACATGGAGTAGTGAGTTTCTGGCGTTTGGTCGCCGGGAGACGGTCACCGGTCCGGGAGATGGGCCGTCCTTTATTTCCATGCCGGGCCGTGTGTGCGAGGCTCCGCGGGTCGCGAGTTCAGGAATCGTCGGTGGTTTCGGGCGACGGTTCCGATTCGGGCGGTGGCGGCAAACGGATCGCCTCGGCCTGCATTTCGGCGTAGTTTCTCAGCAAACGGTGTAACGTCTGGAATTCCTCCCGCGAGGTAAGCGTCTGGTATTGAGGATCTCGGGCGACCGAATCGTAGCGTGCCAGAGCGGATCGAGCCGGTTGGAGATCCGCGGCCGTTGCCTCGTCACCCGAACTGGGTGGCTTCAAGTAGCGTTTCCAGGATTCATCCAGCAGGGGTGCCAGTCGCTGCCAGGCATTGGTGATCTGCTGGGGCGTCGGCCGACTGGAAGGGGTCATCGCGGGCAAGCGAGGTGGCGAGGGAGCGACCGCTCGCTCGCTTCGTTGCGGGGCCCCCACATGGGCCGGCGTCCCCGTCAACTGGGAAACCTGTTCCAACAGGCGGGCGGCGGAGGCCGGATACTGCGTCCCGGGCACCAGTGGGACGGTACCCGGGGCCAAATTGCTCGCCTGATAGTAGTTTTGCGTGGATGCCGCATCCACTTGAAGTGCGGACCCATCCAAGGAAACGCCGGCGAACAGCCCGCGGCTACGGCTGTAACTGTAGATCTCCGCTCCCAAGCGGGCGTCGGTGGCCGCAGCCGCTTGGCGACCGACCGGACCAGCCGCTGCCGCGGCATCCACTCCGATCGTGAATTTGCCGTCCAGCAACCCCCGCACGCTGTTCTGTGTGCGGAATACCAGAATGACATCGGTTGCCTGCAAGCCGATTTGCCAGCCGATACTGCCACCCGTCAGGGCGACAAATGCGGGCGATTGCCACTGGCCGTTGTGATCGCGGACCAGGGCGACACCACGACCGTGCCGGAGTCCGACGACGAATCCGCCTTTGACCACGTCGGGCACGATCACTAACCCCTGCGCTTCCTGGAGCAGGGCTTGCGGGATCGTGCTGTCGGGATTACCGGTCACGCCTTGCAGCACGGAGTTGGCGGCCAACACGATGCGTTCTTCCCGCCATTGGGCCAGGGTGGATTGCGTCCCGCTCAACATGACCGCGGTACATGCCAAGACGAGGAGGGCCTGCAGTTTCATCACGGACTCCTTTCCGCAGCGGCAGATCGGGCGGGCTCACCGGAACACCCCTCGCCCGCCGCCAGCTCGTTGCGCCGAATTCTAGCCGGGAACCTGCCTGGACCGCAATGTCGAATTCACCCCACGCGAAAACGCGGATGGCTTTCGATCGGCCGCATGTCGCGTTCGATCGCCAGTTGGCTGAGCGCCGTGTCCATCATGGCCACGGCGGGGAAAACGTATCGCGCGTCCTCGGCCGGTCCATACAGCACGAAATCCCCTCCTACGGCTACCGTGGAAGCGATTGCCGAGGCGATACACGAGTGATAGGCGTGCGGCCCCATCTTGGTCTTCAACCCGCGCCACATGGCGATGGCGTTATGCACGCCCCCTCCGGAGGGCAATCCGAACTGGTCCTTGATCGTGTGGATGGCGCCACATGCCGAGCCGAAGCTGGCCAAATCCAGCACGCAGGTGTCGACCAACAATTGGTCGATGCCGGCCTGCTGGCACTTGGGCAGCAGCTCTCGCACCGCTTGAACTCGCCCGGCCGCGGTGAAGTCCAGGAGGTAGTAGGTCAGCAGAATAGCGTTCTTGACCCCCGCGTCTTGGATGGCCCGCAGCTCCTCGTCGGTGATCTCGGGCTGGACCGAATTGTAGACCACGCGATCGGTCAAGCCGGCTTCGGCAACGTACTGCAACCCGGCCAGTCGCACGTCGGTGGTGGTACCGTCGATCAGGAGCGGTGCCTGAGAGACGCGAGCGGCGAACTCGAGATGTTTGCGGATCGCCTGCGGCGTCGCTCCCACCACGTCCAGCATGCAGGGGTTGCCGGTCTTTTCGGCGTAGGCATCTTGCTCGCGGATGACCTGTTCGGCCGCGTCCGCGAGGAACTCACCTTGGTCTTCGTCCACCACGACTTTATGCCCGTGGTAGAAGATCGAACCGATCAAGACGGTGGGCTGGACGCCGGGCTGACCGCCGACACCGACACCGCCGATCTGGAACGTTTTCTGATCGGCCGTGAACTCCAACAGACCGTGTTGGGCAGACGCTTCGGACGGGTCAGACATGGATGCATCCTTCTATTTGGAAAGAGAAAAGGTTCCCGTTCACGGACCACCCACATTAGTGGCCGAGCCCGTGTTTGCTTCGCTCGCTCCCCAGATCATGACCTGATGGGGGGCAAGCCCGCCAGGGCCATGGCGATTTCTTCTTCCGGGTACTCGTAGTCCATGAGTTCCCCGCTCATGTAGGCGGTATAGGCCGACATGTCGAAGTGCCCATGGCCGCACAAATTGAACAGGATCGCCCGAGAGACCCCCTCCTCGCGGCAACGCACGGCCTCGCGAATCGCCGCCGCTACCGCATGGTTCGCTTCGGGGGCGGGCAGGATCCCCTCGCTGGCAGCAAACTGCAGACCGGCCGCAAAGCACTCGGTCTGATGCAAGCCGATCGCCTCGCATAACCCCAGTTTGACGCAATGACTGACCATCGGGGACATCCCGTGATAACGCAAACCGCCGGTGTGGATCGCCGGCGGAATGAAGGTACTGCCCAACGTATGCATCTTCAGCAGGGGGGTCAGATGCGCCGTATCGCCAAAGTCGTAGGCGTAGGAACCTCGGGTGAGCGAGGGGCAAGCAGCCGGTTCGACCGCCAGGACATGCATGTTCGCATAGGCTTCGCCCCGCAATTTGGCACCCAGGAAGGGGAAAGCGATTCCGGCAAAGTTCGAGCCGCCTCCGGTGCAACCGATCAAAATGTCCGGCTCGTCCTCCGCCATCTCCATCTGTCGCATGGTTTCCAAACCGATCACTGTCTGGTGCAGCATCACGTGGTTCAACACGCTTCCCAACGCGTAATTCGTGTCGTCCCGTTGCGCGGCCACCTCGACCGCCTCGGAAATCGCGATCCCGAGCGAACCGGGCGAATGGGGGTCTTTGGCCAAGATGGCCCGTCCCGCTTCGGTCTCTTCGCTCGGACTGGGGGTAACTTCGGCACCAAAGGTCTGCATCAACACCTTGCGGTACGGTTTCTGTTCGAAACTGACCCGCACCATATAAACTTTGCATTCCATGCCGAACGAGGAACACGCCATGGCGAGCGACGAACCCCACTGGCCCGCTCCGGTTTCGGTCGTCAGTCGTTTGAGATTCTCTTGCTTGTTGTAGTACGCCTGAGCGATAGCCGTATTAGGTTTGTGGGATCCGGTCGGACTGCCTCCTTCGTACTTGTAATACACGCGAGCCGGGGTATCGAGTGCCTTTTCCAATCGTCGGGCTCGAAACATCGGAGCGGGACGCCACTGGCGATAGAGTTCGCGGACCTCTTCCGGGATCTCGATCTCGCGCTGCGTCGAGACTTCCTGTTCGATCAGTCCCCGCGGGAAGAGGGCTGCCAGATCGTCCGGTCCGATCGGCTGGCCCGTTCCCGGATGCAGCACGGGCGGCAGGGGTTCGGGCAGGTCGGCCTGGAGGTTGTACCAGGCTCGGGGTAGTTGTTCT